>JBPCPB010000325.1:0-8195 GCA_050999735.1 Thermomicrobiales bacterium
CGCGGCGCATTCATGCCTGCTACTCTACTCGCTCTCGACCGCTGCGCTCAACTGCGTAAGTCCTAACGTATTTCGCCAGAGGAAACCCGTACCACCAGAAAGATGCTCCCAACTGCGTAACTCCTACTCGTTACCAGCTACCAGCCGTCATGAATACATATCTGGGATCACGTCACGACATCGCCATGGGCGGCACGCGCCCGAGCAGTTCGAGGAAGGCATGCTCCGCTCGCGAAAGCACGCGATCGTATCGGTGCAACACCCGAAACTGCCGCCGACACTCCCAGTCCGCACATTTCAGCCGCACAACCTCACCGGCACGGTAATCTACCGCCAGGGTGTGCTCGGAGAGGATGCCGACCCCCATGCCCGCGGCGACTGCCCGTCTCACCGCCTCGTTGCCCTCGAACTCGATCAGCCGCATGGGCACAATGTCATACGTGGCCAACGTACGTAGCGCCAGATCGCGTGTTGCCGATCCCGGCTCTCGCAGCACGAACGTCTCCCTGGACAGATCGTGCGTGATTGGCATTGTCCGGGCGAGGAGCGGATGGGTTGGTGCGACAAACAGATCGAGCGTGTCATCGAAGATCGGCCAACTTTCTAGTGTCGCATCGGGCCGATCCGCGCCGATGATGCCGAACCCGACGGTGCGGTCGAGCACCCCCTGGACGATCTCCTCCGTGTTCCCGATGCGCGCCGCGAGCTCGATGCCCGGATACATTCGATGAAAGCGCCCGAGGATGCCCGGCAGGATCGCCTCACCAAAGGACGAACTCGCGCCCACGACCAGGCGACCGATGTGCAGCCCTGCCAGATCGGCAAGTCCCTGCTCAAGCTCGTCCAGTAGCGCGAGCATCCGGCGGCTATACGTGGCGACCAAATCTCCCGCAGCGGTCGGCCGGACGCGACGACCCGTGCGTTCGAGCAACGGGGCGTGGAAGAATCGTTCGAGCGATTTCACATGCGCGGAGATGGCGGGTTGGCTGATGCTCTCATGCTCCGCAGCGGCATGCATCGTGCCGTGCTCCATCACGGCAAGGTAGACGGCGAGTGCGTGTAAGGTGGGTCGCTCCTTCATCTGTTGCCCCTTCACATGATTGATAATCTCAAACGATCGCTCTCATTCCATATTGGTATTGGATGTTATCACTTCTGCCTCGTACGCTATCCATAGCGACATGACAGAGACCGAAAGGAGCCAAGAATGACCGTACTGCAGATCGCTGATTTGACCGCAGAGGAAATTCGTTGCGCCGTCGTGGCGCGCTATGGAGAGGTTGCCACCGATCCGACCGGGACGTTCAACTTCCCTGTTGGCCGCGCGTTCGCGGAGGCGATTGGCTATCCCCCCGCGACGCTGGAAAGTGTGCCCGAGGAAGCGAGCCAATCCTTCGCGGGCGTAACGTACTTCCATCCTCGCACGAAGCTCGTGCCCGGAGAGATTGTGTTAGACCTGGGCTGTGGCGCGGGCATGGACATGATTATTGCCGCCAAAGCCGTCGCGCCGACTGGCCGCGTGATCGGTATTGACTACTCCGAGGAAATGGTGGCATTGGCGACGGAAAACGCCAAGCGTGCCGGAGTGAATAATGCCCGGGTATATCATGCGCCAGTCGAAGCTCTTCCCCTACCCGATGCATCGGTGGATGTGGCGGAGGCGAATGGCGTGTTCAACCTCGCGCCGGGGAAGGATGAAGCGGTGGCCGAAGTCTATCGGGTGCTCAAGCCGGGTGGACGGCTGGTTGCCGCGGAGATCGCCTTGCGACACGACGTGCCGACATCCGAACGGGCGACGCTGCAGGACTGGTTCCGCTGAATAGGCGGCGCGCTGCCGGAGGCAGCGATGACGGCACTCTTCGAGCGGGCGGGTTTCACGGACGTTCGGGTGCTACATCGGGAACGGAACGCCCGCACGGGCAACGAGGCGGCGGTGGTGCTGACGATTGAAGCGAGGAAGCCGCAAGGCTAACGACGAGTCGGCGCGGTCTCGGCGGCGATGGAAAGGGGAGCAACGACCTAAACGACCTATCTGGCGTCCGTGCTACACTCGGTGCGGGTGAAGCGAAAGGGATGAACGGAGACGGCACGGATGGACGATAAACCGGAGGGCGCGCGGCTCGGTTGGCGAGTGCTGGAAACGCACTACCCGATGACGACACCCTTCATGCACATGCGCCAAGACCGCATCCAGATCGCGGAGAAGGGTGAAGTCACGTACACGTATGAGGAGCGCGCTGACGCCGTCGGCGTCGTGCCCGTCGCCGCCGATGGCACGATCCTGCTGATCCGCCAGTACCGCTACCCGATTGACACATGGTGCCTCGAAATTCCGGCGGGCGGCACGCGCGACCACGATGGCCTGACTCTGGAAGCGGTCGCGCGGATCGAATTGGCGCAGGAAACGGGCGCGGCCTGCACCGAGATGGCATACGTCGGATTCTTCTATGTCGCGTGCTCATCCCGGCGGCAACGGTTTCACGTCTTTCTCGCGCTCAATGTCGAACGCGCGGCTGCCTCGCAGCACGAAATAACGGAGCAGATCGAACTCTGTCCGCTGCCCGCGCACGAGGCGTTGCATCTCGCGCGCACCGGACAAATGCCGGAGGGACAGAGCGCACTCTCCCTGTTCCTTTGTGAAGACCTTCTGCGGCAGCGCGGGTATCTCGACGCATCGCCACGATACGAATAGGCCCTTGCATCTTTGCGCATGTGTACGTACACTCCGTATCAGCGATTGGCGAGGGCTGAGAGGAGTGGACGGATGACGGAGCGACCGATGCGAACAGTCTATGCCCTGACGGGCATCCAACCGGAGGTACAGGCGTACGCGATGGCGAAGTATTCGCGGTCGCGCCAATCCATGCGCCGCACCGTCGCCGAACTCTCCGCGCAACGGGCCGAGGCATTCCTCGAATCGTTCTATTTCCAGTACGGCCACCGTTCGATTGCCGACCTCGCACACGTCGCGATGGCGGTTGAGAATGTCTCGATTCTCGCCGCGATTGCCGTCGTGGATCAGCAGGTGTGGGACGGACAGGAGCGCTCGACGCGCTATCAGGACTTCGCGCGCACCGGCTACTACACGCCCGATGCGGTCGCCGCCTCGCCCGAGGCGCCCACGTATACGGCGGCGGCGGATGCGCTCTTCGCCGAATATGCTTCCCTCTCCAAAGAACTGACCGCGCTGCTCGTCGAGACGGTCGGCAAGCCGGAGATGATGGATGACGGTGACTATACCCGCACCCTGCGCGCGCGGGCCTTCGATGTCACCCGCGCCCTGCTGCCGCTCGCCACGATCACGAGCGTCGGCCAGATCACGAGCGCGCGGACGCTCGAACGGCAGGTCTCCGAACTGCTCTCCTCGCCGCTGGCGGAAATCCGCGCGGTAGCGGAAGACCTGCGCGCCGCCTGCCAGACCGCCGCCTTCGATCCGGCCGTCAGCGCCGCCGAGCAATTGCACCAGGCGCTCGACGGCGTCCATCTCCCCACCGAGGCGCAGGATGCCCTCGCGGCGCTGACGGCGGCGCTCGACCGCACTGCCGCCGCGCCGACGCTCGTCAAGTACACCGCGCCGCTCGTCTACCAGATCGCCACCGCCCAGGAGATGCGGCAGGCGGCGACCGAACTACTCGGGGACATCCCGCGCGATCCTGTCAGCCCGACCGTCGCCCTCGCGCCCACCGCCGATCCGACGGACGAACTGGTCGCGACGCTCCTCTATCAGTACGATCCCGACCAGCACGCGTATTGCCAGATTTTGGAGATCGTGCGCGAACTGTCGGCGGGGTTCAAGCGAGAGATCGCCGCTCTTTCAATGCGTCATCGCGGCCCGCACGATGATCTGCTCCGCGCCCATCAGGCCGGCGCGCCGCTCCAATTCGATTGCACGATTGACATCGGCGCCTTCCGCGATCTGCACCGGCACCGGCGCTGCGTGCAGATCATCCCCGCGTTCTCCGCCGCCCACGGCACCGACGATGCCGCGCAGTGGTTCGCGTGGGGCTTGGGCGATGCCGCAGCGGCACGCGCGGCGGACGCCGGTCTTGTCACGCGCTATCAGCACGCCCTCAGGAATGCGCATGCTACGATTGACGCGCTCGTATCCGCACACCCCGACGAGGCGGCCTACCTCCTGCCGATGGCGAACCGCTGCCGCGCGCTCTTCAAGATGGACTACGCCGAGGCCGCATACATCATCGAGCAGCGGACAAAGGTTGGCGGCCACTTCTCGTATCGCCACGCCGCGTACGCGATGTACACCGCCCTCGCCGCGCGCGAGCCGGATTTCGCTCGGTATATCCGCGTCACCCCGCCGACGGAGGTTGACCTGCTCCGGCGTTGAATGATGATCGGGCATCTCGCGTTTGGCACGGTGTATACTGCGAGCAGTATTCGTGAACCGAGGAGCGCGATCATGCTGACGAAGTACATCGAAGCCGCCATGCGCCACGCCGCATATGAGATTATCGAGGATGACAACTCGTTCTATGGTCACATCCCCGGCTTCAGCGGCCTCTGAGCAAACGCACCCACACTCGAAAGGTGCCGCGAGGAGCTCCAGAGCACGCTGGAAGACTGGATTTTGATCGGAATTCGCCGAAAGATTACTTTGCCTGTCGTGGATGGCATCAATCTTCCTACTCCAGCACCCGCCTGATGCTATCATTCGGGCCGATCAAGCGCCGCGATCTCATTCGCTTTCTCCGGGATGCTGGTTTCACCGGTCCAGAGCCGGGAACGAGGCATGCGGCGATGGTTCGTGGCGACACGCAAATCGCGCTCCCGAACCCTCATCAAAGCAACATCAGCAGAGGCTTGCTCGCGCGGATACTACGTGATGCAGGCATTTCTCGTGAAGAGTGGGAGCAGTTGTCGTAATCAGCGGGCGGCGATTCCGCCGCGTGGGTTCAAGACTGCATCGTAGGAACGCGGCGCCGGGACAGTCTCGCCGTGGCGGAGCATCGAAGCGATGTAGACTGCTTTCGCGCCCTGTAGCACGTCCATCATCTCGTCCGGTGTATCGCCTACCGCGATCACGCCGGGGAGATCAGGAACTCGTCCAACCCAACCGCTATCTTCTTCGTAGGTGACGAGAACGGGATACGGGCGACGCGCCAGTGCCGCAATTTCGGATGTGATCTCGAGTTCCTCACCCATATTCGTTGTCGTATCGTCATCCTCAAGTTCAATTGGATACTGTTTCATCTCTCACCCCTCGGTTGCTACTTTCCTTCTTTACGCCCGCTGCATCTTGACTACGTCAACGAGTGCAATGGCCTCACGTACATAAACGACATTGACCTGGTTCGCTCCACCATGCGGCTTGACGACGGTGATACGGAGGTCTGCATAGCGCGCATGCCGATAGGTAACATGACTGCTCGCAGGCTCACCAACGAAATCATAGGAACGGAGAAACACGTCAAGGTCTTCGAACCGAACATTCTTTGGATTGTTGCGGATCGCTTGCTCGCGCTTCTCACTCTTCGTCATCGCCCGATCCTTCCCAGTGTATCACCCGTCTTTTCCATTTCGTGTATTATCACAGAGTGAAATGCGTGCCGCTCACGTCCCGATAACCGGGCGTTCACACGCAGTATGGTTCGCGGGAGGACAAATGCTCGATCAGCACAGCGTACGGTACCTGGTACGACGCTTGCTGCGCCATGCGTGGGATACGCCGTTGCTCGCCATCGGCGGCGTCCTGAGCATTTTCCTCAGCATCGGCTTTTCGCTTCTGCAACCTCTCCTCATCCGCTCGCTCATCAACAATGGCATCGCCGCCGGGCAGCATCGTCGGCTGATCGAGGTTTCCATAGCCATCATGATCGTCGCCGTCCTCTCGGCGATCACGAGCTATTTCCGCTCCATGACGACGCAGTGGATCGGCGAAAAGGTCTCCTACGATCTGCGTAACCGCCTCTTTCGCCACCTCGAAGCGCTCTCGTTCACCTTCTACGACGCCTCCCAGACGGGCCAATTGCTTTCCCGCCTGACGGAAGACATCCGAAACATCCGCCGCTTCTACTCGCCCGCCTTCCGCGTCCTGCTGCAAACATCCGTCCTTGTGCTCGGCAGCGCAATCATCATGTTCACGCTGGATTGGCGGCTCGCGCTGCTCGCGCTGGCAATCGTGCCGGTTCTCTTGTGTGTGACGCTCGTTTTCGGCACCCGCGTGCGGCCCCGGTATCTGCGGGCGCAGCAGCAGTATGGGCAAGCAATGAACGTCCTGCAGGAAAATCTCGCCGGGATGCGGCTCGTCCGTGCCTTCGGGCGCGAGAATTTCGAGTCCGCGAAGTTCGCAACAGCGGGGATGACGTACTATGGTCGGCAGATGGACGCCGCGAAACTCTCCGTCCTGGCGAACGCAAACATGCCGATGATCACCGGCGTCGGCACGGCGCTCGTGATCGGTGTCGGCGGGCTGGAAGCGATCCACGGGCAGATTCAGATCGGCACCATGTTCGCCTTCTACCTCTATCTGACGCAACTCACCGACCCAATCCGGCAAATCGGTTCGATCGTCAACAACGTCGCCCTCGCCCTCGCCAGCACCGAGCGCGTCTACGAAGTGCTGGAACGCCGCCCGCGCATCGTCACGCCGCCGGACGCCTATCGCCCCACCCAGGTGCGCGGCCACGTCATCCTCGATGAAGTCCGGTTCGCCTATTCGCGGGAAAGCCGGGAGGTGCTGCGCGGCATCTCGATCAACGCGCCACCCGGTTCAGTCGTCGCACTCGTCGGGGCAACGGGGAGCGGCAAGAGCAGCATCATCCAGTTGCTTGCCCGCTTCTATGATGTCGGCTCCGGCAGCGTGCGCGTGGACGGCATTGATGTCCGCCAGTGGGACCTACCAACGCTGCGTGCCAATGTCGGCTTCGTGCTACAGGAGACGTTTCTCTTCTCCGACTCGATTCACGAAAACATCGCCTACGGTCGCCCGGACGCCACCCGTGCGGACGTGATCGCGGCGGCGCAGGCGGCGCAGGCGCATAACTTCATTGCCCGCCTGCCGGAAGGATACGATACGCTGCTCGGCGAACGGGGCGTCAATCTCTCCGGCGGTCAGAAGCAGCGCATCGCCATCGCCCGCGCGCTCCTCCTCAACCCGCGCATCCTCGTGCTGGATGACGCGACGAGCAGCGTGGATATGGAGACCGAGTATGAGATTCAGCAGGCGCTCAACATCCTCATGGAGGGGCGGACGACCTTTATCATCGCCCAGCGATTGAGCAGCGTCCGCACCGCCGATCAAATCTGCGTCCTCCACGATGGTGAGATCGTCGAGCGCGGCACGCACGCGGAATTGCTCGCGCTCGGCGGGCAGTATCGCCAGATTTACGATGTGCAGACGGGAACCTCACCCCCCACCCCCCTCTCCATTGCTAGCGCAATGGAGAGGGGGAGAAATGCGGGGGGAGATGCAGGATAGTTTGGAGACGGAAGAATGCCACGACACTTCATCCCAATCCCCTCCCCTCTCCATCGCCAGACGCACCTATTTATTCCTCGATCTGAAGGCGATGGCTCCGTACGAGAGGGGCCGGGGGTGAGGAAAGGAGACGGATGAGCAAGATAGCAACAGCGACGGTAACCGCTACCGCCAATGGCGCGGCGGAGCCGATCACGAACCCGAGGGCGGGAGCGACGCCGTATCTCTTGCTCGATGACCGCGAGAACGATCTTGTGCGCGGCCTCAACCGCGAGAGCGCCACGCGTTTGCTCGCCTTTCTGCGGCCCTACCGAGCGCAATGCGCGCTCTCACTGGCCGCAATCACGCTCCAGACGCTCGGCGAACTGGCGCTTCCCCGCCTCCTCGGCATCGCGATTGACCAGGGGATCGCGCGGAAGAGTGTGCACACGCTCTTGCTCGCGGTCGGTATCTTCCTCGGTTGCGTCCTCGTCGTCTTCGCGGCGCGCTGGACACAGGGATATACGACAACGCGGATCGGCAACCGCGTGATCTTCGATCTGCGCTATTCCCTCTTTCGGCACATCCAGGTTCTCGGCTTCAAGACCTTCGACCGGATGGGTGTCGGGCGGCTCATTTCGCGCGTGCAGAACGATGTCTCCGTCCTTCAGGACTTGCTGACGGATGGTATCATCGGCCTCTGCGCGGACCTCCTGATACTCATCGGCATCATCATCGCGATGCTGACGATCAAGGTCGAACTGGCGCTGCTCTCGTACGT
>JBPCPB010000353.1:0-7284 GCA_050999735.1 Thermomicrobiales bacterium
GGTGCTTGGCTGTCGGGGCGCCCGCTCCCCCCCCCCCCTTCCTCCCCCCCCCCCCCCCCCCTACGCAGGGAATCGTGTCATATCTATCGTGAAAGAGTATTAGATCGGCAGTTTGCGGAAAATCGGATCGGGAATTGCCCGCAGGAGCAGCATGATGTATCGCCAGAACCACGGCGTGTAGACGACCGCCGCGCCGTGTGTCATCGCGCGGTGAACGTCCTGTGCAACCCGCTCCGGCGGTGCGAAGAGGAAGTTCTTCGGCAGATGCGCGGTCATCGGTGTGTCCACGAACCCCGGCTTGATCGTCACGACCGCGACATGCGCCGCGCTCAACCGGCCGCGCAATCCTGCCAAAAAGGTGTTGAGGGCGGCCTTCGCCGCGCCGTAGACATAGAGCGACTTTCGCCCCCGATCCCCCGCGATCGAGGACATCACCGCAATCGTGCCGTGCCGTTGCCGCTCCATCAGAGTGGCGAGCGGCGTCAGCAGCGCGATGACGCTCGTGCAATTCGTCGCCCACTCCTCCATCGTCTTCGTCACCGATGCTTCGCACGCTGCCTGGTCGCTCAGTGAGCCGTGTGCGATCAACACCATGTCCAGCGTGCCGAGCGTGGTGGTTGCGGCATCGAGCATCGCGGCGTGTCCGTCGAGATTCGTCAGGTCAAGCGCGAATGTCCCGGCGTCCGTCGCGCCGCAGACGAGCAGATCGTCACGCACCGCGTCCAGTTTACCGACGGAGCGGCCAACGAGGAAGAAGCGCGCGCCCTCCGCCGCGAACAGCCGCGCGGTGGCATGAGCAATCGTCGAGGTCGCGCCAATAATGAGGATATTTGCCATACGGGTACTGCCTACCTTGCCATACGGGTGACGCGCCGCCAAAAACTCGATGAGAACTGGGGGTCCATGTGGCAGGCGTACGCGCGCCACTGCGGAAAAAATGCCGCGAAACTCTCCACGCTCATCCGCGCGTCCTTCGCCGGATAGACCGCGCCGCCGCTCACCCGGACGACGCCATCGAGGTTTTCGAGCAATTGCAGCGTCCGCGCGCCGTGGAAGGGGAAATCGAGCGCGAGCGTCATCCCCGGCCGCGGAAATGAGAGCAGGCCGGGGGAAGGGAGATCGCCGAACGTCTTGAGGACAACGAGGAACGAACCTTCCCCAGAGCGGGTGATACGCGTGAAAATCTCCTTGATCGCGGCATTGTCGTTGTCGAAGGGAACGACGCATTGATATTGGAGGAAGCCGCGCGTGCCATACATCCGGTTCCAGTTTTTGATCGCGTCGAGCGGGTAGAAGAATGGGTCATACGGGATGGTTTTCCGCACCGATTTGGCCCGCTGCCGGTGATAAATCGCCGTGTTGAACGCCTTGACCGTCCACGTATTGAGGAGCGCGCTGGGCATATCTATCGGGACGCCAACGGTGGGTTTCTTCGATGGTGGGCGATCCGCCAGTTCCGGCGAGGTATTGTGATTGCCCCGAATGAAGTGGCCGCGAACATATCCCTCGCCACCAAAGAGACAATCGGCCCATGACATCGTGTATTCGTGGGTCGCGTCTGACACGGCGGTGAGGGCGAGAAATTCATCGAGCGAGGCGAAGCGGATCTGTTCTTCATCTATGTAGGCATTTGTGATTGGCTTCAGCCGGATTTCCGCCCAGGTAATCAGCCCGGTCAGACCCAGTCCGCCAATCGTCGCGCGATAGAGATCCGCGTGCTCCTCCGGCGAGCACAGCAGTCGTTCACCCGATGAGCGAACGAGTTCGAACCGGGTGACATGTCGCCCGAACGTTCCGGCGCGGTGATGATTCTTGCCGTGGATGTCATTCGCGATCGCACCACCGACAGAGACGTATTTGGTGCCGGGGGAGACGGGCAGGAACCAGCCGCGTGGGACGAACTGATCGAGGATGTCCGCGAGCAAAACGCCCGCCTCGCATTGCAGCACCCCTGTCTCGGCATCGAAGGCGATGAACCGCCGGAGTCCCGTCACATCGAGCGCGATGCCGCCCGCGTTCAGGCAACTGTCACCATAACTACGTCCGTACGCATAGGGCAGCACGCTCGCCGGGAGCGAGGCCAGATCGGGTAACGCATCCCGCCATTGGATCGGCACGACCGCGCGCGGCACGACCGTCGGATACCGCCCCCAGGATTCGTACCGTGTCCGCGCCGTCATGCATTCCTTTCCACCCGTTTCGCCCGCTCTCGCCGCGCCCCACTATAGAGGCTGCCCTTCCCACCCGTCAAACAAAATACGAACCGCCAAGACACCAGGAAAGACTCAGCACAGAGACCACAGAGGACACAGAGGGCACAGAGAAAAGGAAATAAAAGGGTCTCTCTGTGCTCTCTGTGTTCTCCGTGTCCTCTGTGCTACCCCCGGTTTCAGTCCACGATGCCGCACCAGCGGAGGATGGTGAGGGCATCCACGCGCATCGCCTGGCGGATTTCCGATTCCAGTACGAACTCGTCCGTGTAATGGGCGAGGGCGACATTGCCCGGCCCAAAGAGCACGGCGGGGACATGGGCGATCTCGGTGAAGAAGCGCATGTCGGAGCCCCACGCGACGCCCTCAACGCCCGGCTCGCGCCCCATCGCGTCCACGAACGCATCATGGAGGGTGCGGACAAGCGGATGGTCCGCCGCGATCTCCGCCGTGCCGAACTGCGCGCCGTACCACACCAATTCCGGCGGATGCGCGCGGAGCCACGGGTCATTCTGTGCGGCATCGGCCAGTGTGCGTGCGAAACTGGCCCGTACCGCCTCCATGTCTTCGCCGGGGAGGATACCGAACCGTCCCTCCGCCACTAGCGTCTCCGGCACGGAGGAGGGCCAGTTGCCGGCTTCGAGCCGCCCGACATTGAAGGGAAACTTGTTCGGGAGATGCTCGTAGAGCGGATGATGGACCGTCCGGTTCCGCTCCGCTTCGAGCGCGAGCAGTGCGGCATGGAGCGGATACCAGTGTTCGAGCGCGCTCTCGCCCTCATAGCGTAGCGCGGCATGCGCTGAGCGGCCATGCACCGTGATGCGGAACATCAGGCAGCCACCCCCGGCGGGCGTGATGTTCAGTTGCGTCGGCTCCGCGATCAGGACGCCATCCGCGACATGGCCGCGCAGGACCGCCGCGAGTGTCCCGGCCCCGCCGCTCTCCTCCGCGATCACGGACTGCACCATCACATCGCCCCGGAGGCGCACACCCGCCGCTCGAATTGCGCGGATCGCCCCGATTCCCGCGATCAGCCCGCCCTTCATATCGGTTGAGCCGCGGCCATAGATGCGGCCCTCCGCCCGCGTTGCGCTGAAGGGCGGGTACGTCCAGGCCGTCTCATCACCGGCGGGCACGACATCAATATGCCCATTGATGGCGATGGAGCGGCCGCCACCCACGCCCTTGAGGATGCCGACGACATTCGGGCGGCCGACGAACGGCGGCTCCTCCGCGACGTACTCGGGATACCCGGCATCGCGGAAGTCTTCGTGTCGCGGTTCCCACACATCCACATCCATGCCCGTCGCACGGAGCATCTCGGCCATCACGTCCTGCACGCGCCCCTCATGCCCGGTGATGCTTGGCCGCTGCACGGCGGCCTGAATGCGGGCGACGGTTGGCTCGAACTCCGCCTCGACCGCCTCGATTACCCGTTGCTCGGTTTCCGAATACACGCGCGTTTCTCCTCTGTCTCGGCAGTCTATCTTAAAAGGAAACAGCGAGAAGAGTCTCTTCCCGCTGTTTCGCATGCAAACGTCGTTGCTGTTACGGGTTGCCGGGCGTGCCCTTTTGGCAATTGCCGTTGGAATCTGCTTCGCAGACCTGCCCGTTTGGACCACGCGTGTACGTGTCAAAGCTACCGCCGCGCACATCGTAGACGATCGGGTTGCCGTTTTGGTCAACACCGACGATCGGCCCCGCCGCTGTATATCCCAGCGTGCCGCCGTTGCCGTATATCTGTCCGACACAGCCAGTGAACGCGCAACCACCATAGTTGATCGGTACCCCACCAGCGTAGTTAACTGGCACACCGCAACCATACGTAACGTTGCAGTAGACACCATTGTTCGGGATGCCGCAGCCATTGAGTGTGCAAATCGTGCCAGCGGGATAGCAGGCGTTCGCGGTGCAAACGGCGTTGACACCGCAGGAAGGATCGGCACAGCTGATCGGATTGACGGACGTCCCATTATTAACGAAGCTGGGGCTCGATACGTAGACGATCGAGTTTCCGGCCTGACCGGCGGGTTGCGTGACTAATCCGCTGCCATCCGCCGCGACTGGTGCGGCCAGAGCGAGCATGAGGATCGCGAACAGCGTACCGGTGATCCCGGCCGCAAACCAACGGCGCACCTGACTATCTCTCATGAAGTCCTCCTACCAGTGTGACCAAACACCCACGCATATTCGCGGATCTTGCTTCAGTATACACGACGGAGCAACGTTTGCGGGTGCGTAATTGCAAAAAAAGTGTTGCACGTTTGGGCTGGGAGATGCCCCTGCGCTACGAAAGCCGTCGGGTACGACCGAAGGCGGCGTCACGGAGGCGTCCGAGCGGGCCGGATGCGCTGGCGGTCACTTTTCGCGCCGCGAACGTCGTCTCGACCGGGCGATGATCCGCATTGGCGGCGAAGGGCGAATCGGGCCCGACGGTCTGGAAGAGTTCTTCGGCGATCACCGCTTTTTCCGGCTCCGCGATCACATGGCGGATAAACTCGTCCACGGCGGGGTTGTAGCGTGGCAGCGAGTCGTAGTCGTCGAGGAGCGATTCGAAAAGAACGTACTTGCGATCCCCGATCCAGCCGCGCACGATCTGCATAAACGGCAGCAAGAGAACGAGGCAGCCGAACGCGAGCGATTGATAGACCGTCGTGGCGCGCGGCAAGACGACACCGATGAGGATACCCCCGACAATCACCATTCCCACCCAGAGGAAGAAGCGGCGCGGCGCGACCGCCCATGTTCGCCGCCGCATCAGGGGTGCGAGGCGGAGATCGTAGCGCGCAAGGGCGAGCATGCGGTATTCGCCCGGTGCGTCCTCCTCCGGCAGCACGAGCGCGAATCGTGACCACGGCGGATAGTACACGCGCGACAGCATCACCCCGACGAAGAGCAGCCACTCGCCGGTGAGGAGCCGAGGTTGCCGCAGGGCAATCGGCAGCATGCCGAGGAACGCGATGATGAGGGCGGCGATGGTGAGCGGGATATTGCTGCGCAGGCTCGCGCGGAAGAACCAGCCGAGCGCCGCGCGCGGTTTGGGGATGCGGTACTCCTGCCCGCGCTCGGTGAAGGTGACGGAATAGGTCGCCGCGAGCAGCCGCCCGAGGTCCTTGAGCGCGCTGGTGTTCTGTTCCCACCCGGATGGCAACGCCTCGTGCGCGAGTATCCCTTCGATCCGGCGGCGCACAGTCGCGCTCTCCGGCGCATCGCCGTACACCGGCGGCCCACCAAGTGGCAGTGTGAGGAGCGGTCTCGCGCTCTGCGCGTCGTGGTAGACGGTGAGCGTCGGTACGGCGTGCGGCGGCGCGGCGGTTGCGATCATGCGGAGCGCGGTCCTTCCCACGAAAAAGCGTGACCCGCGCCGGGCCACGCTCGCATTGTACCGCGCGGAGTGCGCCGCGTCAGGATCAGGCATGCACCTCGGAGCCATCCAGGCCGACGAACGTCACCTGATCGAGCACATCGTCGAGGCGCGCCGGATCACGGACGACCCGCATCGCGCTCATCTTCGTCTCCATCGGCATTTGGAGTGTGTACTGCGTGCCTTTAACCGTGACGGACGACGGCAGCGTGCCACTCTCCTCCGCCTTCATCGCGACTTCCTGCTTGAGGTCCTCAAAACTTGCACCCGCCATGTTGCCGCCTCCTTTGCCATGAACACTGCACGTCACGCTAAGCACGTATGCAGAGCGCGTGCCACGGTAAGTAGGGATGCACGGGAAACGTAGTGAACGCGAGCGAAGGGCTATTCGCGGGTGCGCAGGAAGGCTTCGCCCGTCCATTCGAAGACATCGGTGACCTGTCGCGCCTTCCATGCGTTTAATAGCGGCAGGTCATCGGGGCCGAACCAGCCGATTTCGGCGATTTCTTCCGCTTGCAGGGTCAGCGTGCCACCGGTGACGACGCCGTTGAAGATGAAGACAAGGATGCGACGGGGCCGGTTGAAGTAGACACCAATCAGGCCGCGTGGTGCGACGGTCAGGCCGATCTCCTCCTTCGCTTCGCGGATGGCGGTCTCTTCGGGCGATTCGCCCGCTTCCGCGCCGCCACCAACGAAGTCCCACACTCGGTCGCCGTACGCCTGATGGACGAGCAGGAGCCGCCCCGCATCGTCGCGCAGCGCGAATCCGGCAGCCATTATGTACGGGGCGCTCATTGGGCGGCCCGGTCGGTGTTCGTCGCGAGGAGCGCGTCAATCGCGGCGGTCGTCGGGATGCCGTGCGGGCCGGGCGCGGTGATGCTGAGCGATGCTGCCGCACATGCGACGCGCGCGGCCACATCGGGGCGCTCGCCGCGCGCCAGCCCCACCGCCCACGCCGCCGCGAAAACATCACCGGCGCCCGTTTCGTCGCGCACCGGGACCGGAAAGGTCGGGACGCGCGTTGTCACATCTCCCCGAAGAATATCCACGCCCAGCGGGCCGTCCGTGATCGCGCCCAGTCCATGCCGCGCCACACGGCGGACGGCTGCCTCCGCCGCGTCGCGCTCCTCGACGGAAATAATCATTGTGCTGAGACGATCCAGCAGGCGATGCGGCAAGGTGAGGATTTCATGCCGAACGGGTGAGGGAAGCGTGCCCCAGCGACGTAGCCAGCCTTGCGGCGTCGCGACCGTCCATGCCCCCTCACGATCCGCACCGAGCGCTTCTGCCCATGCGTCCGGCGGCAATTCATCCGCAATCGGGCCGAGATGAAGAACCGTTGCCCGCCGCCACGCGGTCGGTAACGCATCCGGGAGGATCGGCCCGGCCCATGCGTGGAGCGTCTGCTTCCGCCCGGCGGGTGTCGGGACATTCTCGAAGGTGGTCGTCGCGGCTGCGGGGACGATCTGGATGGCGAACGATGCATCAAATGGTGCAAGCGCGGCGGCAATGGCGGTCGGATCGCCCGCCGTGAGGATGCCGACCTGCATGCCCATCCGGGCAGCCGTCAGCGCACTATAGAGCGCCGTCCCACCGGGTAGAAACGACCCATCCGGCTGCATATCCAGCGCGCAATGCCCAACAACTACATAGTTCGACACCGCGGTCAAGGAAGAAAACCCTCAAACCGCAGAGACGCAGAGAGCGCAG
>JBPCPB010000364.1:0-7011 GCA_050999735.1 Thermomicrobiales bacterium
TCCCAGGTCACCAACGGCGCGCTCGTGCCGACGAAATACGGAAACGGGAAGTAACGAGAAGGGACCGAAGCCCCTCGTTACTCGTTACTCGCTACTCGTTACTGGGGGGCGGCGTGCTGACGATTGATGGGGTATCGAAGCGGTTCGGCGGGGTGGCGGCGCTGACGGACGTCAACGTGACGGTGGAGCGCGGGCAATTGCTCGCGATTATCGGGCCGAACGGGGCGGGGAAATCCACACTCTTTCAGACGATTGCCGGGCAACACCGGCCCGACGCGGGGCGAATCATCTTTCTCGGCCAGGAGATTACCGATCTTCTCCCCTATCAGCGCGCCCAACGCGGCATCGCCATTTCGTTCCAGGATGTGCGGCTCTTCCCGGAGATGACGGTGCTGGAGAATGTGATGGTCGGCTGCCATATCAGCGGGCATCACGGCTTCTGGGAGGCCGCCTTGCGCCTGCCACGCTACTGGCGGGAGGAGACGACGACGCGGGCAAAGGCGGCGGCGCTGCTCACCCGTGTCGGCATGGCCGACCTAGCGGCGGTAGCGGCGGAGAGCCTGCCCTTCGGCCAGCAGCGCCGTGTGGCGATTGCCCGCGCCCTGGCGACGGAGCCGATGCTCCTCCTCCTCGATGAACCGGCGGCGGGGCTGACGACGAGCGAGCGCGGCGATCTCTCCCATTTGATCCGCGCCATTGTTGCTTCCGGCGTGACAGTCGTCCTGATCGAGCACGATGTCAACCTCGTGATGGCGCTGGCGGATCATGTCGTCGTCCTCGAATTCGGGCGCGTAATCGCCGCCGGCCCACCCGCCACCGTGCAGCGCGATCCAAAGGTCATCGAGGCGTATATCGGGGCGGAGGTGGCATGAGTGAGAGAGAAGCGCTGCTTGCGGTGCATGATCTTTCGGTGCGGTATGGGAGCATCGAGGCGCTCAGGGGCGTCTCGCTTTCCGTGATGGCGGGAGAGTTTGTCGCGATTGTCGGGCCGAATGGGGCGGGCAAGAGTACGCTCGTCAACACGATCGCGGGCCTTTTCCGCCCGGCGCGCGGCACGATTGACTTCGCCGGGCAGCGAATTGGCGGCCTCTCCGCCGCGCGGGTCGTGCAGCGTGGCATCGCGCAGGTGCCGGAGGGGCGGCAAGTTTTCAGTGACCTGAGCGTGGCGGACAATCTGCAACTCGGTGCGTACGGCCGCTACTTCCAGTCGCCCTTTCTCGTGGACGGCTACGCGCGCCTGCTCGGCGGACGGCGGACGATGCGGACGGACCTCGACCGTGTCTACACGCTCTTCCCGAAACTCCATGACCTGCGGGATCGCCTGGCGGGCACGCTCTCCGGCGGCGAGCAACAGATGCTCGCACTCGGCCGCGCCTTGATGAGCGAGGCGCGGCTTCTGATGATTGACGAACTCTCGCTCGGTCTCGCGCCGATCATCGTGCGGGACATCGCCGACCATCTGCGCACGCTGAACACCGATGGCCTGACGGTGCTGCTCGTCGAGCAGAACGTCAACCTCGCCTTTGCTCTGGCAGAGCGCGTCTATGTGCTGGAAAATGGCCGCGTGCGGGCGGGAGGAACGCCCGACGAACTGCGGCAGCAACCAGAGATCGAGCGCGTCTACCTCGGTAGCCCGGTCGCAGAGCCAGTGATGGAGGCGCGCGGCGGTGAGTGAGTTTGGCCAGTACCTCGTCACGGGGATCGCTACGGGGGCATCGTTCGCGCTCGTCGCGCTCGGCTTTGTCGCGATTTACCGGGTCACGCATGTCGTCAATTTCGCGCAGGGCGCCTTCGCGATGCTCGGCGGCTATGTGATGTCCAGCATGCTCGACCACGCGCTGCCGGGGCCGCTCGCCGCCCTCTGCGCGATCCTCATTGTCGCTGCGATCGGCACATTGATTGGCGTGATTGCCGTCGGCAAGCCGCGCCTGCCGATCATCGCCTCCTTGATGATTACGCTCGGCCTCTCGGTGCTGATCGAGGGAATCTGCCTCTTGATCTGGGGCGACATCCCGACGACGTACAACGGCGTCGGCACGAGCGCGATCTCCTTCCTCAACATCTTCGTCCTGCCGCAGCAACTCGTCGTCATTGCGGCGGTCGCGATTGTTTTCCCCCTCTTCCAACTCTTTTTCGCGCGCACCTACATCGGCAAGGCGGTGACGGCGTGCGCGCTCAACGCACGGGCGGCGCAACTGGTCGGCATCAATCCACGCGTAATGGCCTTTCTCGCGTTCGCCGTCGCGGCAGCGTGCGGCGCATTGTCCGGCATCCTGACGACGCCCCTGTCCCCACTCACCTCCAACGCGGATATCAACATCGCCATCAACGGCTTCGCGGGGGCGATTGTCGGCGGCCTCATCAGCCCGGCAGGCGCGGTGATCGGCAGCCTCGTCCTCGGCATCGCGCAGACGATGATGGCGGGCTACTTCGACCCCGCGTACCAACTCGTCGTCGCTCTCCTGGTGATGATCGCCGTCCTGATCGCCCGCCCCAACGGCCTCTGGCGCCGCGCCTGAAGGGATGCGAAATGCGAGCGCAGAGGACACAGAGAACACAGAGGGGAACAAAAGAACGGGAGAAAGAACGGGGGCTTCGATTTGAGTTTCTTTTCCCTTCCGTATTCTTTTTTCTTCTCTGTGCTCTCTGTGTCCGCTGTGTCCTCTGCGCTATGATTTCTCCGGAGGGATGATGGTGCGTCGGGTGATGGTTGGATTGCTCGTGGTGGTGGCTGTGGGGATCGTGGCGGTGTTGCCGCGCTCGCTGACGCCGGATAAGCGGGACATCGTTATTTTCATCGGGCTGTACACGATTGTCGGCGCGGGGTTGACGCTCCTGATGGGCTTCGCGGGGCAGGTGTCGCTTGGCCAGGGCGGGTTCTTCGCCGTCGGCGCGTACACCGTTGGGCTGCTGACCGCGAAGGCGCATTGGAACCCGTGGCTGGCGTTGATTGTCGCGCCGGTGGTGGCAATGGCAGTGGGCTATGTCGTCGGGCTGCCGCTACTGCGCTTGCGCGGGCACCATCTCGCGGTAGCGACGCTGGCGTTTGGCATCATCGTCTACACGCTGCTGAACAACCTGCGCGGCCTGACCGGTGGCCCGATTGGCTTGCGCGGCATCACGCAGCCGCGCATCGGTGGCGCCGTACTCAGCGGAGACCGTTTCTATTATTTTATCTGGATCGTCGCGGCGCTCTCGCTCGTCATCGCCGGGAACATCGTCCACTCGCGGCCGGGGCGCGCACTCCGGGCAATCGCGCAACACGAGGGGGCGGCGGGGTCGGTCGGCATCAATGTGCGGCTCTATCGGCTGACGATCTTCGCAATCGCGGCGACCTTCGCGGGCGCGGCGGGCGGCCTCTTCGCCAGTTACTTCAAGTTCCTCTCCCCGGACTCGTTCACGCCAACGCTCTCGATTCTTTTCCTCATCATCGTCGCGGTTGGTGGGCTGGGGAATGTTTACGGCGCGCTCGTTGGCTCGGCCGTTATCGTCCTGCTCACGGAATTCCTCAAGCGGCTCTCGACACGGCCCGATGTGCCCGCGCGCGCGCCGGTCGTCCTGCAATCGCTCGTCTACGCCGCCATCCTCATCCTCATCATGCTCTTCATGTCGCGCGGCCTGCTCCCTGGCATCCAGCAATTCGTCATCACCCTGATCGCCCGCTTCAAAGGCCAAAAGATCGTGGACGCACGCCAGAACGAAGCTCCGGTTGGCGAACTCGCGGACGGCTAATACTCTTTCACGCTAGACTTGCCGTGATGTCCGGCACTGCCATTCTTCCGTACGGGCGATTCGTGAATCGCCCGTACGCAGAGTATCAGTCTTCAGTCTGTTCTTCATAGTTGATCGGATAGCCGGTGAAGAGGCATTCGCGGCACGTGGGGCCGAGATCGAAGTGGGAACGGCAACGAGAGCAGAAGCCGGTGTGATAGGCGCGGGCAAAGAGGCGCGCATCCATCGGTTGGAGGACCGCGCCGCTCGTCAGATGGCGGCACTCCGCGACGAGTAACGCCTCGATCTCCGGCGCGAGTGCAGCGGGGCGGGAGACATCGTAGCGGTTGCCTGCCCGGTCGCTGATGCTGATCGTCCGGATCGCGCCGCGATCGTAGAAGGCTTCGAGGGAGGCCTGTCCCTCTTCGAGGGCGACGATTGCCGAGACGTACTGGATGGCATCGGTCGCATCCGCTTCGGTCGTGAAGAGACGGCTGGCGATGCGCATCAAGCGATCCGTCGCGCGGCGCTGCGGGTCCGGCCGCTCCTGCGTGACCTCAACGTCCGGCATGGCTCACCGCGATTGGCATCCGCGCCGCGCGGATAAATGCCGCAATCCGCGCGGCATCCTTGATACCGGGCGATGCCGCGACCTCCACGCCACTCGCCACATCCACACCCCACGGTTGCACCGTGTACACAGCGTCGGTGACATTCTCCGGCGTCAGCCCGCCCGCGAGCATGATCCGCTCTTCGGCGGCGAGCGCGGCGGCGAGCGCCCAATCCCCCATTTGACCAGTGCCGCCGTACTGCCCCGGCACATGGGCATCAAGGAGCGGCATGAGCGGCTGACCGAACGGGCCGGGCGGCAATGACCGCGCCGCATGATGGAAACCATCAATCCGCTCGCGCAGCGCATCCACATCTTCACCGGGCAGCGCGCGAACGGCCTTCACGAGCGGCATGCCGAGTCGTGCAATGTCAGTCGCCGTCTCATCGCCGGAGAGTTGGATGAGATCAAGCCCGCAGAGTGCCACCGTCGCGGCGATCATTGCCGGATCAGCATTGACGAACAGGCCGCTGACGAGCGGGCGCGGCCTGTCTTCCGCCCGGAACGCGGCGATCACCCCCGCCGCTTCCTCCGGCGCGATATACCGCTTCGTGCCGGGCCAGAAGGTGAATCCGACGATGTCCGCGCCTGCCGCTACCACTGCCTGCGCGTCCACTAACCGCCGCACACCACAAATCTTGACGATCGTCATGGACCCGCCTCCGCCAGCGCCCGCACCGCCGCCGAGCGATCCGCCGCCGTGATGACGGATTCGCCGACGAGCGCGGCATCGAAACCGGCTGCCGCAAGCCGCCGCATGTCGTCGGCGTCCTTGATACCGCTGAGGGCCGCACGGACGGTCGCCCGGGGCATCTGTGCGGCGAGATCGGCAGCGAGATCGGTATTGACGCTGAAATTACGCAAATCCCGCTGATTGACGCCGATCAATGCCGCACCAATGGCGACCGCTCGCGCCAACTCCGCCGCGTTGTTCACTTCCACGAGTGCGGTCATGCCGTACTCAAGGACGGCGGCGTGAAGCGTGGCGAGCATCGCGTCATCGAGCGCGGCGACGATCAGCAAACAGGCATCCGCACCCCACGCCCGCGCCTCGGCAACCTGATACGGGTCAATGATGAAATCTTTGCGGAGGAGCGGAATGGCGCTGCCGACGGCATCGAGGCCGCGCCGCGCGATTGGCAGATGGGTCAGGCTGCCGAGAAAGAACGACTCATCCGTCTGCACCGAGAGCGCCGCCGCGCCGCCACGCGCGAACTCGCCCGCGGTCTGCTCCGGGTTGTATTCCGGTACGAAGACACCCTTGACCGGTGAGGCGCGCTTCAGTTCGGCGATCACGCGCACCGGCTCATTCTCCCCGCGCCGGAGCGCGCCGAGGAAATCGCGCGGTGGCGGCGTGCGGCGCAATTTGAGGTCAATCAGATCCATCGCGACGCGCGCCTTGCGGGCGTCCACTTCCTGCCGCTTCTTCGCCAGAATATCGTCGAGAATTGTTCCGGTTCGCTCCGCCATGCGCGCCTCCGCTTTCGTCTCGGTACAGTATACCTTGCCAAGCGACACGTGCTGAGGTTTGAGTGCTGAGTGCTGAGTGCCGAGAATGATGTTACCCTTGTGCCCGCATGGTTGTGGGTCGTCATTCCAGAAGGAGCGCATGATGGCAAATGTGACACTGCCCAATTCCCCCGACGCCTTCGCGGAGGCGACATGGGACGATATTCTGCCCTATTACGAAGACCTGGCCGCCCGCCCGCTCGACACAGCGAACGTCGAGGGATGGCTGCGCGATTGGGCGCGGTTGGAGGAGATGGTCGCGGAGGCGAGCGCGGTCGCGTACGTCGCCTACTCGACGGATACCGCCAATGCGGCAAAGGAAGCGGCGCAGGTGCGCTTCTCCAGCGAGATCGAGCCGCGGATGCACGAGCAGCATGTTGGCCTCTCGAAGCGGCTTCTCGACATCGGCTACGAGCGGGCTGAATTGGAGACGCTGCTCCGCAGTTTCCGCAACCAACTGGAGATTTTCCGCGAGGAGAATGTGCCGCTCGTCGGCGAGGAAGAGCGGCTCAACACGCAGTACAACAAGATCACCGGCGGGATGACCGTCCGGTGGGAGGGCGAGGAAATTCCGCTGCCGCGCCTGCAACCCTATCTCCTCAACCCGGATCGGGCGATGCGGGAGCGCGCCTGGCGTCTCGGCGCGCAGCCGTACATGGAGCAGCACGACGCGCTGGCGGGCATCTTCGACCAGCAGTACGCGTTGCGGCAGCAGATGGCAAAGAACGCCGGGTTCGCCAACTACCGCGATTACATCTTCCGCGCCAAGGATCGCTTCGACTACACGCCCGCCGATTGCGAGCAGTTCCACGCCGCTGTCGAGCAGACCGTCGTCCCCGCTGTCGCCCGCCGGTTCGAGCGGCGGCGGCAAGAGGTGGGACTCGACGCGCTGCGACCGTGGGATACCGCCGTTGACCCGGAAGGTCGCCCGCCGCTCAAACCGTTCGATGCTGTCGACACACTGATTACACAGGCGGAAACGATCTTCGACCGCGTGGACCCGACCCTCGGCGACTATTTCACGACGATGGCGACGGAGCGTCTGCTCGACCTCGACAGCCGCAAAGGCAAAGCGCCGGGCGGCTACTGCATTGATTATCCGTATCGCGGGCGGCCCTTCATCTTTATGAATGCCGTCGGTGTCAATGGCGATGTGGAAACCCTGCTCCACGAAGCGGGTC
>JBPCPB010000498.1:0-3949 GCA_050999735.1 Thermomicrobiales bacterium
CGTCATCCGCGGGAGGCGGGAGAGTGGAATCAAATCGTGGGTGGCGGGCGGGAAAGACGGGGAGGGCGTTTCGCAACCCCCCCCTACGGGAGTGCTTGCTGCCAGAATGTCATTACGCGTCACGCGCCCATTGCGGCCAGTGCCCATGACAGTTGCGGGGTCAATGCCGAGGTGTGCGCTCAACACCCGAACGGCGGGCGAATACCAGACACGCTCTTCCTGCATCGTCGCACTCATCGGCTTATCCTTTCATCGAAACCATCGAACCGCGGAGACACAGAGGGCGCAGAGAGGAAAAAGGGAAGGAAAGACCTTTCATTTTTTTCTTCGTGTTTCTCTGCGCCCTCTGCGTCTCTGCGGTTCGTCTCCCATCACCCTGTCGTGCCGCCGTGTTTTTCGATGAAGGCGTCAATCAATTTGCGAGCGATGCTGAGGCCGGGGGGAACACGGGGCAGTGTGTCATAGCGGAACCAGGCCGCTTCCGCCACCTCATTCGTATCAACGCAAATCTCGCCGCTCGCGTATTGCGCGGTGAAGCCGACCATCAGGGAGTTCGGGAAGGGCCACGACTGGCTGCCGAAGTAGCGGATGTCCTTTACCTCGATGCTGACCTCCTCGCGTAACTCGCGGCGGACGGTCTCTTCGAGCGATTCGCCCGCCTCGACGAAGCCCGCGAGCACGCTGAAGAAGGCGGCGGGAAAGTTCGCGTTGCGCGCCAACAGCAGTTCGTCGCCCCGCTCGACGGCGACGATCACCGCCGGGGCGATGCGCGGGTAATTGACGAGGCCGCAATTCGGGCATTCGGTCGCGCGGTCCACCTTGTGATAGACCGTGCGCGTGCCGCAGTGGCCGCAATACTGGTGCGTCCGATCCCACGCAATGATCTGCACCGCCCGCCCGGCGAGAAAGAAGAGATCGTCCGGTAGCCGCCTGTAGAGCGCGCGCAACCCTTCAAACCGCATCCCCTCTGGCGGCTCCGTCGCTTTGTCTACCTCGGCGGTAAAGCAATGATCGCCGTCGAGCGTGCCGAGGTATTGCGTGCGAAGCGGCGCCATGCCGAGGGATGCAATGTCCTCACCATGCGGCAATGTCGCGCCGGTATCCGTTTCCTGCACGAGTAGGGCGCTCTCGCGAAAAACCCACCACCATGCCGCCCCGTCCCGCGACTTCGGCGGTTTGATCCTCGCAATAAACGTGCGTTCCATTGTTCCTCCAGTAGGCAGTAGAGAGTAGACAGTAGACAGGATGGGTCCGATCCCACTGTCTACTCTCTACCGTCTACTGCCTACTCTCTAGTATGCCACGCGGTCGCGGATTGCGGCGCGCCTTCGCGACGGAGAGGGATCGTCGCGCGCTGGTATTCGGCTTGCAATGAGATGAGTGACTGCACGGTCGCTACACGTCGATTGGCGTGCGGGATGCGTGTGATCGTGAGAGGAACTATGCGATGGCATCATCGGTATTGACAGGGACGGCGGCAGGCGCGGTTGGGACTGTTGCCCTCAACATCGCCACCTATGTAGACATGGCGGCGCGCGCCCGGCCCGCGAGCAGCGTTCCCGCGAAATTAGTCGGCGTCCTCGCGGGCAAGGCCGGTGTTGATCTCGCGACCGGCACGGGGGACGATGCGAAGGAAGAGGAGAAAAATCGCGAGAGTGGATTGGGGGCGCTCCTCGGTTATGTCAGTGGGCTTGGCGTAGCATCGCTCTATGGCGCGGCACGACCCCATCTGCGCTGGCTCCCCGTGCCGGTCGCCGGGGTTTTACTCGGCCTTGCCGCGATGGCGGCCAGCGATGTACCGATTGGCATGTCGGGCGTGAGCGACCCGTCCACTTGGGCGCCTGAGGACTGGGCTGCCGACCTCATCCCGCACCTCATCTACGGATTGGTGACAGCCATCGCGTACGATGCTTTTGCGGAGTAGTGCGTTTCAGGTGATGAATCTGATTGCTTGTTCAAAGGGGATTGCTTCATCGTCAGATGCCTTCGCGGCATCGTATGCACGGAGCGATTCGAGTTCTTCGAGCGCATCAAGGAGCCTGCGATATTCCGTGATGTCAATCACAACCTCGACGCGATTCCCACTTGTGTCAGCGATATAGCGTGGTGCTGCCATTGCTCTTTCCTCACTGTGCCAGAGGGATACTATCTGAGAAACCCCGAGTCAGTGTAGTATCATTCCCTGTCCGCTCCGTTTCAATCCGCCGCCGGACGGTCGTATGCATCCGTGGAGAGCATCTCTTCCAGTTCGGTGATCGGATCGGCGACGGCGGAACGCTGAGAGAGGCGGACGATCAGGGCGAGGCCAACGACGACTTCCGCCGCCGCGATCGTGATGATAAAGAGCGCGACGATTTGCCCTTCGAGGTTACCCCACCGCCGCGCAAAGGCGATCAAGGCGAGGTTCGCCGCGTTGAACATCAGTTCCACGGACATGAACAGCGTCAGCGGCGTCCGGCGGGACAGGACACCGAATAGTCCCGTCGCAAACAAAAACGCACTGAGAAGGACATACCCATTCGTCGGCAACATCAGCGATTCCCCTTACCGTTCGTGGCGGCTGAGCATGACGGCGCCCACCGTGGCGACGAGTAGCAGGGCGGAGACGACTTCGAGCGGGAAAAGATAGTTGGAGAAGAGGATCGTCCCGACCGCCGCAACGTCCGCCGGAACCTTCGGAGCCTCTTTCGGCAGGGTCGCTTGCAGCACCGCCGACCCGATAATTAGCAGTGCGGCGATGCCGAGGCCAATCGCCATGCCGCGCTCGCCGAGGAATTTGCCCCGGCTCTCCTCCAAATCCGGCCCAA
Source organism: Thermomicrobiales bacterium (assembly GCA_050999735.1). Lineage (GTDB taxonomy): Bacteria > Chloroflexota > Chloroflexia > Thermomicrobiales > JALYUS01 > JALYUS01. The sequence goes on from JBPCPB010000498.1 coordinate 2,808, forward strand.
GCAGTGTGAGAATGAAGAGGAAGAGCACCATGATACCGCCCGCATAGAGCAGCAGTTGCGCCACCGCAAGGAATTCCGCGCTTAACGAGAGATACAAAAGCGCGAGGCACGCCGTGTTGAGCACGAGCGTCAGCGCGATATGCACTGGGTTACGAAGCGTCACCACCCCGACCGCCGTGATCGCCGCCAGCGCGGCAACAAGCCAGAAAACGACCGTCATCTCTGATCTCTCCCGTTAGAGATTAAGCAACACACGCACCCGATCCTCGATTAATTCCATCGTGTGCGGAGAAATGATCCCCCACCGATCATGGAGCCGTGCGATGGTGACGGATCGAATATCCTCGCACTTCACGAAGGAACGTCGGCGCAGACCACCTTCGGGCGGATCAATCGCGACATGCCACGGTAATTCCCGCTCGCGTGTCGTCGTTGGCACAACGATCACAAGCCCCGACCGTCCGCGATTAAGGAGATTCGCGGATATGATAACAACAGGGCGCGTACCTCCCTGCTCGTTCTCCCGGACGGGATCGAGCGTCGCGAGCCAGACCTCACCTCGTACGGGCTTCGGCACTGCGGACGCACTCAAAATTCGTACTCGTCATCTTCAAGTCCATCCATTAGCGTACAATCCCACAGAGCGCGCTCCGCGTTTTCTTCAGCCCACTCCTCCGGTGTCATCGCGGCGTAAATTTCGTCGGCACGCTCAAACATTCGCTCTCGTCGGTAGCGTTCCACCGCAAGGGCGATGATCGTCTGCACGGACGCATGGTCCTGCTCGGCGAGTTCATGCAGTTTTCCTTGAACATCCTCGGTGATTTGGATCGTTGTGCTGACCATGAGCGGCTCCTTTCGATTGCATCCTCATAGTCTACCATCATGCCGACGCGACTACTCGCCCGCGTCAACCTGCTTGCGCGGGTCCGCTTCGTTCGGCTTCAGGAGCAACATATCCTTGGTGTAGATGAAGGCGTCGCGGTCGCTATCCGCCAGTTCATACCACGGGCCGAGAACGACCGCCTCGACCGGGCAGGCTTCCTCGCAGTAGCCGCAGAAGATGCAGCGGATCATGTTGATCTCGTACCGCTCGGCGTATCGCTGACCGTGCGAGACGGGGTTGTCCGGGTCGTTCTCCGCCG
>JBPCPB010000021.1:0-5572 GCA_050999735.1 Thermomicrobiales bacterium
GCTTCGCCGAACGTCGAGAGGGCGTGGAACTCGTTGTTGGAAATGTCTTTGACGGTCAGGAAGGGCAGATCGTGGAGTGCGCAGACCTGGGCGATGGCGGCGGCCTCGATATCCTCGCAGAGCGTGGCATGCCACGCGTGGAGGGCGCGGAGGGCGTCCGTGTCCTGCGTGAAGCGGTCGGCGGAGCCGACGGGGCCGAACCAGACGCGCGGCGCGCGGCGGGGCTGACCCGCAAGCCAGGTCGCCTCAGGCCACGGCTCGGCCCGCCATTGCCCCAGGTTCGCGATGGACTCCGCCATAGCGAGCAATGCGGTGCTGGTCGGGAACGCGGCGAGCTTCGTCTCGTCGTCCGCGCGAAGGCGCTTCGACGTATGCTCGAACGCGCCGCCTGGCCGGAGCCGCCCGTGATCGTACGCAACACACGCCGTGCCAACGACGACATCACCGAGCATGAGGTCATCGCGGTGCGCGCCCGTGCAGCCATAATTAAGGATGGCGCGGGGTGCGTAGCGAGAGATTATCGCCTCTGTCGCAGCCGCCGCCGCGACCATACCGACCCAGCAAGTCGTCAGCACGAGTGGCAGGCCGTTGAATGTCACGCGGTCGAATCGGCGCGGTCCGTGCTCTTCCGTCCCGTCCCATGTCGCCCCATGCGCGTGCAGCAGCCCCTCAAGATGCGCCATCTCCTCCGGCATCGCCACGACGATAGCGATTGGCATAGAACCTAACCCCCCGGCCCCCTTCCCGCGAGGAAGGGGGCGTGAGCCGCCGTGAGATCATGGCGTTCGGGGAACGCCTCGGTATCGCGATGAGTCACCCCCTTCCTCGCGGGAAGGGGGCCGGGGGGTTAGGCCGCGTCAGTTTGCCCGGATTGCCACTTTGCGGATCGGCTCGTCGTCAACCGTGTAGCGGCCACTCATCGCGGCGATGCCGTCCGCGAGGCGTTCGAGTGGTAATTGGTGGGAGACGAAGGCGGCAAATGGGTACTTGCCGCTCTCGATCAGTTGCCGCGCCTGGACGAAATGACCATGTGCGGAGCCCCAGACGCCATAGAGCGTGATCTGCTTGAAGGTGAAATGTCCCCATGGGTTAAGCGACACATCGCCAACATTCGTGAAGTGGCCGCAGGTCACATACTGCCCGCCGCGCCGCAGGAGGTCGAACCCTTCCGGCAGCGCCGCGAGCACGCCCGTCGCCTCGATGATGATGTCCGCGCCGTAGCCGTGGCCGGACGCTTCCCGCACGATCTTCTGCCGCTCGGCGGGATCGGTTACGTCGGTGATGTCAATCGTCAGGTCCGCGCCGAGTTCGCGGGCGAAGGCGAGGCGGTCGGCGGGCGCGCCGATGACGATCGTTTTGAACGCGCCGAGTTCCTTCGCGGCGATCAGCGCCATCAGGCCGATTGGCCCCGCGCCCTGGATGACCACGGTATCACCGATCTGATACGTCGCCCGCCCCGCCGCATGGATGCCGACGCTGAGCGGTTCGAGGATCGAGGCGGCGACCGGATCGGCATTCATCTTGTAGAACTTCGTGCCGGGGATCAGCCATTGGTAGCCCGCAAAGCCGCCCGTCACTTCCAGTGGCAGATGCTTCATCCCGGCGGCGGCGAAGCCATACGCGCCGAAGCCCGCTGAGAGCGTCGGCTGGAAGGCCATCGAGCCGAAGAAATCACTGCTGTCCGAGACGCCGGGCTTGATGCCGATCAGATCTCCCTCTTTGACCGGTCGCCCCGTGCAGTCCGTCGTTACGCCCTCACCGAGCGCGACAATTGTGCCGACGATCTCGTGCCCGAGCACGACCGGCATCGGCACCGACTTCATATGCCCCTGAAAGACGTGCACATCCGTCCCGCAGATACCGCACAGTTCTTGTTTGACGATCACGCTCCCCGGCCCCGGCTCCGGCACCGCCGCCGCCGCGAGCGAGAAATTGCCCTTCACTCCATCCAGCACCGCCGCCCGACTCGTCAGCCCAATCATTCCCCTCCCTCATTGAACACGCTACATTCCGGCCGATGGAAGCAGTATAAAGCAATGGGCAATGAGCAACGAGAGGGATTGATTCCCCTCGTTACCCGTTACTCGTTACTCGCTACTCATTGCTCATTGCTCGTCACGCCGCCTTATCCCACCGCTCCTGCTCCCAGAGGTAGAGTGCGCGGGCGACTTCGCGCAGAAGACGGTCGTCGAAGTTCGGGTGGGAGCGCAGTTCGGCATCGGGCACGGCGGAGAGATGCTCGGCGGTATGGTAGCCGCGGCGGTGGAGCATCGCGCAGACGCGCTCGCTGACGGCGAGGCGATCCACCGGCGTCAGGTGGCGGGTGAGGAAGCGGTGGATCGCGGTGACGATCCCCTCAACCGTGCAGATAAAGAGAATGATGATGCCGAAGACCAGCCCGGCCCACGTCGCAATTGAGAGCGCCATGAAAACGCCGACGAACCCGGCGACGACCGGATTGATCTGGAGCAGCCAATCGAGCAGACGCGGCGCGAAGGTGAGAATCGCCGCTGGCGTCCCAGCGAGGATCATCCCAACCGCTTTGCGGACCGGATTCGTCGCGAACGGGTCCGTCGTCGTACTGCCAGGGTATGATGTCATATCGTACCGGCGGGCCAGTGCTGCCTGTGTGCTTCCCATCGCCAATTGCTTCCCCGTGTGACAACGAATCGCATGATTCCTTTGGGCGCGAAATGCTTCCCGAATGCACGGTAACGTACAGAGAAATCCGTGGCAAGGGGGATGCCATGAACGGACCTAACCCCGCCATCATTTCAGCGTCTCGTAGTTGATGCTCATCCGGCGGCGTCGCTCGGCAGCCGCCTTTACCGCCTCATCGGCCTCCGTCTCGGCGCCGATGTAGGTAACGAGCGCGTAGAGGCGGACGCGATCACCGAGCGGCGCGATCATTGATACGGATGGCCGGGCGGTAAGCGGAATCGTCGCCAGCGCGGCATTGATGGCGCGTTCAAGCGTTGCCACATCCGTCCCGCTGAGGATTTTCGCAAAGAGCCGCCGCCCGGCGCTATTCTCGTTCGGTGTCTCACTCGGTGGTGTCTCGTTCATGCATCCCCCCTCCGGCACAACGTACCACGCCCGTCCGCAATTGCGCCATTGTAGCGCGGCGGGTAAGGTAGGAAGTAGACAGTAGTCAGTAGTCAGCGGGAGACGCACGACACTCGACACCCTGAACGACTTCTGATGCCCGTCTTCTGTCTACCGACTACTGTCTACCGTCTACTGAACAGGAATCAGCATGCGCGATTGGTCAACACGATATTCCCGGCAAGCGGCGCGGATGCATCTGACGGTCGTCTCCGGGCCGTCGTATCCGAAGCAGGGCGCGGGTTTTATCTCGCTCCGCAGCGGCGCGCCGCCCGCCGAGTGCATTCCGCGCGCGTGGCTGGAACGCGGGATGGAATGCGCCTGGGCATGCGCACAAGATTTGTTCGGCTACCAGAGCGCGATGGGCGCGTGGGACCTCCGCGCGCTCATCGCCGAGCGGATGCACGCCCTCGGCTGCCGCGATGTGGATGCGAAGAATGTCATGCTCCTCAGCGGCGCGCAGCAGGGGATTGATTTTCTCGCTCGCCTCTTCATCAACCCCGGCGATGCGGTCGCGCTCGAAGACCCGGTCTATCCCGGCGCGCTCCAGACGTTCGACCTCTGCGCGCCGCGCTATCTCCCCATTCCCGTGCGGGCGGACGGCCTCGACCTCGATGCGTTGGACGCGGTCGTGGCGCATGAGCAGCCGAAGTTCCTCTACATCGTCCCGACCTTCCAGAACCCGACCGGCACGACAATGCCCCCGGCGCACCGCGAGCGGCTTATCGCCCTTGCCCGCGCGCGCGACCTCGGCATCATCGAGGACGACCCGTACAGCGCCCTGCGCTATACCGGGGCGGATGTGCCACCACTGCGCGCCCTCGATGCCGAGGTGATCTATCTCGGCACCTTCTCGAAGACGATCGCGCCCGGTATCCGCGTCGGCTGGATGGTGATGCCGGAGGCGCTGCGGGACAAACTCTACGCGATGAAGGAAGCGGCGGACATCAACTCCGACCGCGTGATGCAGCAGGCGGTCTACGAGATGATGCAAACCGGCTTCTTCCCCGATCATCTCGACCACATCCGCGCCGTCTACACCGAACGCCGCGCCGCGATGCTCGCTGCCCTCCGCGAACACATGCCGCCGGACGTGACGTGGACCGAACCGGAGGGCGGCTTCTTCGTCTGGCTCACCCTGCCGCCCGGCATGGATGTCGCGGACGTTCTCGCGCGCGGCAACGAACGCGGCGTCGGCATCGTTCCCGGCACCGGCTGCACGGCAATCTCCGGCGGTCAGGCCGATAGCCTCCGCCTCTCCTTCTGCGCTCAGCCCCCGGACACGATCACCGAAGGCATCCGCCGCCTCGCTGAAGCGATCACCTTGTCAAAGACCTAAAAGAACGTCGCCCATGTCACTTTACCGAATTGACGAATAGGCATTTTGACTGTATCCTCTGACGGTGAGGCAACTACTTCTTCTTCCAAGGGGATGGTGTGATCCCTGCGTAGGGGCGATGCTTGAATCGCCCTCCCCCGAAGCATCCGCGTCTGGCCGATCAGCGCCCTATTGCCGCGAGGGGGCGATTTAAGCATCGCCCCTACGCAGCAATGATAGGGGAAAATTGCACGACATTGCTATCGCGAGGCGATTGACAAGGAGTACATGAGATGGTGATGAAGACCGTCGTTTCGATGAACGCCCAAGGGCGGCTGACCGTGCCAGCCGAAGCGCGGAAAGCGCTCCATGTCGAGGGCGAAACGCCGTTCGAGATCGAAGTCACGGAGCACGAAATCATTCTGCGCCCCGCGCTCGTCATTTCGCGTGAAGATGCCTGGGCCTATACTCCAGAGCATCTCGCGCAGATTGAACAGTCAGACGCCGATGCCCGTGCTGGCCGGATCGTGCGTATGACGGAGCGTGAACTCGAGCAGTTCATCGCTGATCGCACGAATGGCTAGCGATGCCCCGTATCAGACAGTGGAGTTCACGCCCAGGTTTCTGGATCAACTGACCGGTAAGGATTTCACCGCCACCGATCGGCGGCGACTCCTCCAAGGCTTACGTTTACTCGACGCGAACGAGCGGCATCCGTCGCTTCGCGTTCATGAGTTGCAGGGAAAATTGAAAGGGAAATGGTCTGTTTCCGCTTCGGATGAACTGAGAATGACGTTCGTCCGCCGCGATGGCGGACGAAAACTGATGGAGTCCTGTAGCCGTCATTATCAACGCTAGCGCCCGTGCTATACTCCGCGCACATCGGTTTTGCGGCACGGGGGAAGCGGTGGAGACCACCCTCTATTTCGGGGGCAATCTCAGCGTCCTGAGGGGGCACGGCTGGGCGTCTTTGTCACGCTCGCGGAGCCGACGAAACCGATGCGCGACTGGGCCATCGAAGCAGGCATGCCCATCCCTCGGCGAGCGGTCGGGCTGTCGTCACGGTGGATTATGCCGTGCCGTGCAACATGGCGGGCGTCTCCCTGATCCCCGGCGACGTCATCCTCGCCGACGACGAGGGCGTGCTGG
>JBPCPB010000025.1:0-6285 GCA_050999735.1 Thermomicrobiales bacterium
CGGCGGACGTGCCCGTGCCGGTCGCGCCGCGTCCACTCCTGCGGCGAGAGCGTGCGACCGCGACGGTTGACGGAGCGAAACCGGAAGCAAATCATCCGTGGAAGCGCGGCTTCCGACAGCGGGGTGACAAAATCACGGAACAATTAGGTTGACAGAATCACTGGACAGCAACACTCCACGGGGATGCGTCTCAAAGCCGGTCGGTTGCCGAGGGGCATTGATTTTGGTAGCGCAGACTTTCCAGCCTGAGAGCGGGACGCAGGCGGGAAAGCCTGCGCTACCACTGTGGCAACAGCGAAGGCTGACCGACCGGCTTTGAGACGCATCCACTACTGACACTCGAATTGACACGGCCCATGCAAGGGGGTACGATTTCCGATGCCGCAAAGGATAGAGGCGCGGATCGTATGGGATAAGGTAGCACGCAGATGGTTTTCCTCTTTAATATTCTTTCGTTCCTCCTGGTCGCTATGCAGTTCGCGATTATCGGTCGCGCGCTTTTCTCGTGGTTCGATCCGACGGGGCGGACGCCGATCGGCGCGATCCTCATCAAGATCACCGATCCGATCATCGTACCGATTCGTCGCCTGCTGCCATCGGCGGGCTTCATGGATTTCTCCCCGCTCGTCGCGCTGCTGATCATCTTTATTCTTCAGAAACTCCTCAGCAGCACATTCCCGACCTGAGAGCGGTCTCATGCCGGAGGACGAGTCGGGGCGGTAATGCCTCCGATTGACGCATCAATCATTTACGTAGTGCAATAGCACGCGATTCTCTATGCATTTCTCTTGACGATGCTCCGGTGTCTCGGTACCATACCGAGGTTCTTCGGGGTGTTCAAGGTGATGCGCGTCGTCGTTGCCAGCGTTTGCGAGAGGATCGAAGGGCGACGCATCGCTCGCGGAAGAGAAAGAGGGGCGGCAATGTCCATGAAACCGGTATCCATCAGTCGGCGACAGTTGCTCGCGTTTGCCGCGAGCATGGCGGGTGGGGCGATCCTCACCGCGTGCGGCGGTGGGACCACACCGACGGCGACGACCGCCGCCTCCGCTTCCAGCGCGCCGGCGACCGCCCTCGCCAATACGCCGGTTACTGCGGGTGGAACACCGCTGAGCACCTTCGCGACCGCCGTCCCTGCGTCAGTCGTTTCTCCCCCACCGCAGGCGGCGGGAACGGTAGCCGCGGGATCACCGGCGACCGGCGGGACCCCGCAGGCCGCGACCCAGGGTGGGACACTGCACCTTGCGGCGGGGACCGAACCCGACGCGCTCGACCCCGCCAAGACCATTCAAGCGAATGCGGATACGTTTAACGACAATCTCTACGATCGCCTCGTCTTCATTGGCCCGGACCGGCTGCCGCATCCGTGGTTGAGCGAGAAGTGGGACATCTCCCCGGACGGCAAACAGATCACCTTCACGATCCGCACGGGGATCAAGTTCCACGATGGAACAGACCTCGACGGGGCGGCGGTGAAGTTCTCCTTCGATCGCATCCTCGATCCCGCGACAGCCTCGCCCGCGAAGGCCCAGATGGGCACACTCCAATCGGTTGACCTTGTTGATCCCGTCACCATCCGGTTCAACTTCAGCCAGCCATATGCGCCCTTCTTCACCAATATCTCGCTCGGCTACGGCGGCATCGTCTCGCCCACCGCCGTCAAGAAGTTTGGGGACAGCTACGGGCACAACCCGGTCGGGACGGGTCCCTTCAAATTGAAGGAATGGACCGCGGGGCAGCAGATCACCCTCGAGCGAAACCCGGACTACAAGAATCTCCGCACGGACGGAAAGAACACCGGCTCGGCCTATCTCGACGCGCTCCAATTCAAGATCATCGCTGATCCGGCGACGCAACTGGCGGCGTTGCAAAGCGGCGAGTTGGACGTCATCGCGGTTGACGTGCAGCAGGTGGATAAGATCAAGAGCGACCCCAAGTATCAAATCGTCATTTGGAAAGACGCGACGGACATGAACTTCATCGAATACGCGAACAAGGCGCCGTTTACGGACCTCGCGGTTCGGCAAGCGATCGCGTACTCAATTGATCGCGATTCGATCGTCAAGAGCGCGTGGAATGGCTATGCGACCGCCAATCTCAACCCGCAGCCGGTCGGCGTAGCGGGGTGGGACGCGGCGCTTGGGCAGCAGTACGGCTATCCCTATAACCTCGACAAAGCGAAGAAAGTCCTCGCGGACGGTGGCTACACGGCGGGGCCGAACGGGGTGTTGCAGAAGAACGGCACGCCGCTCGCCTTCACCATGCTTGTCTACTCGGCCAATCCACCCGGCAATACGGCGGCACAGATTATCCAGGCGACGTTGCAGTCCATCGGGATCAAGATGGATATCCAGATCATCGAGTTTGGCGCCGAGACGCCGCTGCTTAACGCGGGGAAGTTCGACGTGGATTACATGCGCTGGACATGGCCCGATCCTGTGATCGAGAGCCTGCTCTTCAAGACGCCCGGTTGGACGAAGCAACTGAGCGATCCCGACCTGGACAAGCTCCTCACGGTGGCGGACACAACCCTTGATCCCGAGAAGCGCGTCACCGCCAATCATGCGGTGCAGCAGTACATCCTGCAGAAGGCGTACATTGCCCCGATCTCGACGGACTGGATCATCCGGGCGGCGCGCGCCAATGTCAAAGGGTATCAGTGGGATGCGATCGGGTACGCGCGATTTATCGAAGTCTCGCTGGCGAAGTAACGGTTGTGATCGCCTATATCACCCGACGCCTTCTGCTGCTCATCCCGATTTGGTTCGGGGTTCTCACGCTCGTCTTCCTGATGCGCGTGCTGGTCCCCGGCGATCCCGTTGACATCATGTTCTTCGGCCAGCAGACCGATCCCGTCGTCAAACAGGCGGTGCGGCACGAACTCGGTCTGGATCGCCCGCTCTACGTGCAATACGGGAAGTACATCTGGGGCGTCGTGCATGGCGACCTCGGCACCTCAATCACGACGCGCCGCCCGGTCGTGGCGGAGATCAGGAACCGCTATCCCAACACCCTCGTCCTGACATTTGCCAGCCTGACCGTGGCCATCATCATCGGCTTCGCGGCGGGCATCCTGGCGGCGGTCTACAAGGATTCGCTCATTGATACGGTCTCGACAGTGCTCTCGCTCGCCGGCCTCTCCATGCCGGGATTCTGGCTCGGTTTACTCCTCATCTACATCTTCGCCGTGAACCTCCACTGGTTTCCCGTCCTCGGCTCGATGTCTCCGCGGGGAATGATCCTGCCCTCGGTCACGCTCGGGGTGATCGCGTCAGCGGTGCTCGCACGGATCGTCCGCTCCAGCATGCTGGAAGTCTTGAATGAGGATTACATTCGCACCGCGCGCGCAAAGGGAATTAAAGAGTCAACGGTCATTACCCAGCACGCATGGAAGAATGCCCTGATCCCGATCGTGACGATTGTCGGCCTTCAGTTCGGTGGCCTACTCTCCGGCGCGTTCGTCATCGAGTATGTCTTCGCCTGGCACGGCGTTGGCGAACTCGCCGTGCAGGCGTTACAGAAGCGCGATTTCCCGCTCATCCAGGGAATCATCCTGGTGGTCTCGACCACCTATGTCCTCGTCAACCTTCTGGTCGATGTGTTGTACGCGAAGATTGATCCTCGGATCGCCTACCAGTAGAGAACAGGGTACTCTCCTATGGCGCGTGTCCATGAAACGACGCAGGACATCCCCGCATCACCGCTGGCCGGACGGCACTGGCGTCAGCGCTCCGGCGCGCTCGATTTTGTGCGGGCGCTCCTACAGACGGGGGCCGGGAAGATTGGCTGCACGATTATCCTGCTGCTCATCTGCATCGCCATCTTCGCACCGGCAATCGCCCCCGACGATCCGATCAAAATAGATGTGCCGAATCGGCTCACCGCTCCCTCGGCGCGTCATCTGTTCGGTGCGGACGACATCGGCCGCGATGTGTTCAGCCGCGTCATTTACGGATCGCGGATCAGCCTGCGCGTCGGCGTCGTTTCGGTCGCGATCGCGCTCGCGTTCGGCGTCACCCTCGGCATGCTGGCGGGGTTCTACGGCGGCGGCGTGGATACGGTCATCATGCGCTTCATTGACATCCTGCTCGCCTTCCCCGGTTTCTTGCTCGCGCTGGCGATCGTCGCCATGCTCGGCCCGAGCCTGACGAACGCGATGATCGCCGTGGGCATCGGGGAAGCGTCCGGGTTCGCGCGGCTCGTGCGTGGCTCCGTTCTCTCGGTCAAGGAAAAGGACTACGTCACCGCAGCACAGGTCGTCGGCGCGTCAAACGCGCGCATCATGCGGACGGCGGTACTCCCGAACGTGCTCGCGCCAATCGTCATTCTCGCTACCCTGCTCTTCCCGGTCGCGATCCTCGCTGCCGCCAGTCTCTCGTTCCTCGGGCTTGGTGCGCAGCCACCGTCGCCCGAGTGGGGTTCGATGCTCGTCGCCGGACGGACATTCATCACCACCGCGCCGTGGCTGATCAATTTCCCGGGCCTGGCGATTTTCATCACGGTACTCGGCTTCAATCTCTTCGGGAACGCGGTGCGGGATGCGATGGACCCGCGTTTGCGGCAGCGCTAATCAATCGGTCACCAGAGAGGGAATGATCTACATGGGCGAGATGAACGAGGATTTGTTGCGCGATGGTGTCGCATACGCCGATCAATGGGTGTCGTATCAGCAGGAACGGCGTGAATTGCCCGGTGCCGTGGTCGCCATCCAGCACGACGACACATTGCTCCTCTGCAAGGGGTACGGTCATGCCGATCTCGAACGGCAAATCCCTATGACACCCGATCACATCTTCCGCATCGCGTCCCATTCCAAGATGTTCACGGCGACGGCGATCATGCAATTGGTGGAGGCGGGGAAACTCCGACTGGACGATCCGCTGGCGGACCATATCCCCTGGCTGCGGGATCAGGTTAGGCTGGCGCGAGTGACCATCCGTCAGGCGCTCAACCACACGACGGGCATCGTGCGAAACGGGGACGATGCGGATTACTGGCAGTTGGATCAGCCGTTCCCCGACGACGACGAACTGCGTCGCCTGGTAGAGCATGGGGGCGTGGTCCTCGACGCCAACACGTCCTTCAAATACTCCAATATCGCGTACGCGCTCCTCGGCATCGTGATCGCGGCGGCCAGCGGTGAGCCGTACGACGAATACGTCATGCGGCACATCATCAAGCCTCTGGGATTGGATGACACCGGACCGGATACGGATGCGCACTGCCGCGCCCGCTTGGCAACGGGCTACACGGCGTGCCGGTTCGGTTTGCCACACCGCCCCATTCCTGACGTTACGACGGGCGCCCTCGCGTCGGCGACGGGATTCTATTCCACCGCCAAGGATCTCTGCCGCTACGCGACCGGGCATTTCTTCGGTAACGAGGCGCTCCTGAGCGACGCCTCCAAGCGGGAGATGCAACAGCCCTATTGGAACGTCGCCCAAGCCGACATGCATTATGGGCTGGGGTTCGCCATCCACGAGATCGGCGGGCGCCGATTCGCCGGGCACGGGGGCGGTTTCCCCGGACATGCCACGATGACGCTGTTCGATCCGAGCGATCGCCTCGTCGTCGTGGCGCTCACCAACGAGGTTAGTGGACCCGCCGGGATTCTTGCGCACGGCATCCTGACCACTATCGCGTTCGCCTTGAAGCAAAAGACCGCGCCGGAAGGATCGGCCCGCTCGGGCGAGTGTTTCACCGGGCGGTTCGCCAACATCTGGGGCGTCACCGATGTGGCTGCCTTCGGCGATGCTCTGGTTGCGCTCCACCCCGAGGCCGACGATCCGGTGAAGATGGTGACGAAATTGATAGTCGAGAATGAGCGGACGCTCCGCGCCACGGAAACAAACGGCATGGCGGCGCCGGGTGAGGCAGTCCGGTATATCCGGGATGCCACGGATCATGTGGCGAAGGTCATCATGGGTGGCACGAGCGCCTACCCGGTGGCGATCTACCGCGAGCGGCAGATAGGCAACTGAGGACTGGCTGTGCCATCAAGTCGTCCTGAAAAGGACGAGCCTGTTGACACTCCCCAATGAGGTGCCAAATCTCCCCGAATGAGCGCCTATCTGGTCACGAAACGGCCCATTTTGCGGCCGTTCGGGGTGTTTTCACACCCAATTCAGGCCCGGCTTCGACTTTATCAACAGGCTCGAACGTTTGTGAGACTGTGGTTGCTCTTGCTTGTCTATCTTCGGGGAGAGGAAACGCCACCCCGGATCGAGGTGGCGTTCGGAAGCATCGGTACCAAAGACTCTCGCTATTTGTGTGGCACCTTATGGG
>JBPCPB010000042.1:0-4343 GCA_050999735.1 Thermomicrobiales bacterium
GTGTGCTATCGCTTGTTCAGCAGTCGCTGCCATCGGTCATGCTCCCGTCTGCATCCTGCATCGCTCTCCAAAGCGATCCACTGATCGCAAGTCTACTACGCGGTCGGCATCGCGTCGATTGATGTGACATGCGCCGCGTGCGCATGAGCGCCGCGCGTTTCCGCCGGATTCACACGCAGGACGCGGAGGGCGTTTGCGGTGACGAGGAGCGAGATGCCCATGTCCGCGAAGACGGCGAGCCAGAGGTTGGTGACGCCTGCGAAGGTGAGGATGAGGAAGACTGCTTTGACGATCAGCGACGCCGCGATGTTCTGCCGGATGATGCCGAGCGTGTGGCGGGCGAGGCGGATCGCGTCCGGCAAGCGGCCGAGATCGTCTCCCATCAGCGCGACATCCGCCGCTTCGATGGCGACATCCGTGCCCGCCGCACCCATCGCCACGCCGACCGAGGCGGTCGCGAGGGCGGGCGCGTCGTTGATGCCGTCCCCGACCATCGCGACCGGCCCATCCGCCGCCAGGTCGCGCACCGCCCCTGCCTTGTCGGCGGGCAGCAGGTCCGCCCGCACGTCGGTGACGCCCGTCGCGGCGGCGATCAGCCCGGCGGTACGAGCATTGTCTCCGGTCAGCATCACCACCCGGCTCACGAGCGACCGCAGATCGGCCACCGCCCGCGCGCTCTCCGGCCGCACGGCGTCACGCAGCGTCAGGAGGCCGATCATCCGGCCCGCCCGCTCGACGCAGACAACCGCGTTCCCCTCAGTGAGATACGCCTCGTGGCCCGCCTGATGCCAGAGGCCGCGTTCCGTGAACCAGCGCACGCTACCGACGCTTACCGGTATGCCCTCCACGATGCCGTTCCCGCCGCGCCCCGGCGCCGCGTGATAGTCCGCTACCGCAGCGGTCAGCACATCTCGCTCGCGTCCGTACGCGACGATAGCGCGCGCCAACGGATGCTCGCTCTGTCGCTCCAGCGCGGCGGCGATGCGCAGGACATCTTTTTCCGTCTCGTCGTCGCAGGTATGGATGGCGACGACCGTTGGGCGACCGGCGGTGAGTGTGCCCGTCTTGTCGAATGCGACCGCCCGCACCGCCGCAAGCGCTTCCAGCGCGGCCCCGCCCTTGAAGAGTATCCCGCGCCGCGATGCCGCGCCGATGGCCGCGACGAGCGCAACGGGTGTCGAGATGACGAGCGCGCACGGGCAGGCGATGACGAGCAGAACAAGCGCCTTGTAGATCCAGCCGCTCCATCCCCCGACGATCAACGGCGGTACAATAGCGATTAAGAGCGCGCCGAGGATGACGAGCGGCGTGTAGATGGCGGCGAAGCGGTCCACGAACGCTTGCGCGGGCGCTCTGGACGCCTGCGCCTCCTCGACGAGCGCGACGATGCGCGCGAGCGTCGTGTCGCGCGCGGGCTTCGTCGCCCGGAATTCGATTGTTCCCTCACCATTGACGCTGCCCGCGAAGACGCCGGCACCTGCCTGGACCTCGACGGGCACGGATTCGCCCGTGATCGGCGCTTGATCCACCGCCGATTGCCCGGCGACGACGACGCCATCTACCGGCAGCCGCTCGCCGGGTCGGACGCGCACGACATCGCCGACATTGACCCGCTCGACCGGCACGCGATGCTCGTGATCGTCGTGCAGCACCGTCGCCTCGGCAGGCGCGATAGCGAGCAACTCGGCAATCTCCCGCCGTGTCCGCTCGACGGTCATTGCTTGCAGCAGCGTGCCGATACCGAAGAGGATCAGCACCGACGCCCCTTCGTCCCACTGCCCAATGGCGACCGCGCCGACCGCTGCAACGGTCATCAGCAGATTCATGTCCGCCCGCCGCGCTCGGAGCGCGAACCAGCCCGCCCGCGCGACCGGGTAACCGCCGAGCAGCATCCCGCCGATGAAGGGCACGGCGCTCGCGAGGCGCGGCGCACCGGCGCGCTCGATGGCGAAGCCAATCAGCCAGAATAGCGCGGCGGCAGCAAGTTCGCGCACTCGTCGTTGCCGCCACCAGCCCGATTTTGCCGTCGGTGCAACGGGCGCGCCCCGCAAGATCGCCCCGTATCCCGCTTCCGTCACCACGTGGCTAATCGTCTCCGGCGTCGTTTCCGTTGGGGTAGCAATGACAATCAGCGTGCCGACCGCAAAATTGACGCGCGCTTCCCGCACGCCGGGCAGCCGCGCGACCCCGGCCTGCACCGTCTTCGCGCAATCGCCGCAATCCATTCCCGTCACATCGAATGTCCACGTCGTTTCATGCTCAGGCGAGTCGGCGGTCTGCGCCTCCACGCCGTAGCCGAGCGCGGTGATGCGGCGCGTGAACATCGCAATATCCGCGCGCGCCGGGTCGTATGTCACGTCCGCCGTCCCGCGCGCGAAATTGACCGTCGTTTCCGCCACACCGGGCAGCGTGCGCAGCGATTGCTCGACCGTCTTCGCGCAATCGCCGCAATCCATCCCGGTCACGCGCATCTGGCAGGTTTCCCGCGTCGCTTCCGCCGTCTTCACGCGCTTCGCTCCGTTTCTTTTTCCTGCCGTGCCGGTGTGCGATGGCCGATATGTTCCGCGCCGACCGCGAGCAGCGCGCGCACATGGTCGTCATCGAGCGCGTACCAGACGAGTTTTCCCTCGCGCCGCGCCCGCACCAGCCCGAGCGCGCGCAGCAATTGGAGTTGGTGCGAGACGGCGGACTGCGTCATGCCAAGCGCCGCCGCGAGATCGCAGACGCAGAGCGGCCCGGCAGCCAGCGCGGCGAGCAAGCGCACGCGCGTCGGATCGCCGAGCGCGCCGAAGAGCGCGGCGAGATCACTCGCGGCCTCCGCATCCGGCATTGCCGCCCGCGCCTGCCGCACCCCCTCTGGATGAACATGGTCAATATCGCAGGTGTCGAGTGCGGAGAGCGTTGGAACGGATCGCATCATCGTTGTGGCTCCTTCATATGAACACCTATTCATATGTTCGCACGATCATCCGTCTTTGTCAAGGATGGCATGGCATGGGTCGCGACCAATCGTTTGTACAGGATTCACACGGCATCGCCCGAATGGATTCGATGGAAGCCCGCTTGCAGGATGAAAAAGCGGCATTCATATCCAATTGTGCAACCCTACGCTGCTATGGCGCGTATATGAATCCGGTGTGATGGTCGGAGGGGAAGACTGTCCGCGAACAATCCTTCAGGAGGAACAATGTCCGTACAATCGCCCGTGTCACTGCTGACGCCTGCGGGTCGCCATAAACTGATCGAAGACGGCTTTTACGCGAACTACCTTGCGTACTTCCGCAAGGCCGAGGATACGCGGCGCTGGAAATTGCACAAAGATATCCCGTGGGAACTCTGCAAGCCCGATATGCCGGAGGATGTCGCGATCATGGTCGAGGGCTACTTCGCCGTCGAGAGTTATCTCCCCGATTTCGTCACCGAAGCAATGGCGATGGTCCGCCGGTCGCGCGGGCGGGCGTGGTTCCAGGCAAACTGGGGCTACGAGGAATCGAAGCACGCGATGGCGTGGGAGACGTGGCTTGTCACCTCCGGCAAGCGCACGCAGGCGCAGATGGATGAGTACGCGGACTATCTCTCCGAGAAGCAGTGGACGCTCCCCTACGACACGCCGCGCCGGATGATTGTCTACCAGATGATCCAGGAGCGCGCGACCTACCTCAACTACCACAACCTCGCCGCCCGCGCCGACAAGGAGGGCGACAAGGCGCTCGCCACCGCGCTGCGCATCATCGCCGTGGACGAGATTGCCCATCACGGCTTCTTCTACAAGGGCGTGCAACTCTATCTGACCTACGATACCGCTAACACGCTCGATGACATCGCCCACGTCCTGAAATCGTTTGCGATGCCGGCGCGCGACTTCCTCTGGAACTGGAACGAGTTCGAGGACGTCGTCGCGAAGGCCGGTATCTATGGTGCGCGCGAGCACATCCGCGATGTGCAGAACCCGATCCTCAACGCGCTCGGCTACGACAACCGCCGCGACCTGGAACGCGCCGCCCTCCGCATGCGCATCGCCCCGGACAGCATCGGCCCGCAGGACATCCCTGCCTGGGCCAAAGAAGCCGCCGACCGCCCCGCCGACGCCCTCGTCGCCTATGCCGGCGATTAGGACTGCGGGCGCCCTTTGAGCAGCAGAAGGACTGAGTGGTAGCGCAGGCTTTCCAGCCTGCGCGCTTTCTTCTGACCCCGAATCCCGATGGACGATCCGCGCGTGTCGGCGATCAGCCGCCTGGTTTGCCGTAGTCGGCGGTGAGCCAGCGCTCGGGGCGCATCCGGATCAGGACACTGCCGTCGTCCGTGGCGTTCGCCGCGTTTTGCGCGAGGTACTGATCGCCCCC
>JBPCPB010000098.1:0-6812 GCA_050999735.1 Thermomicrobiales bacterium
CTCTTTTCCCTTCCCCCGCCCTGCCCCCCGCGGGGTCCCCCCCCCCCCCACCACCGATTCAAACGAAAAGGAGGCCCCATCATGGCCAGCGCCATCTATGATCTCGCAGCCCATCAGCAGCGGTTCGTACGCGCGGACGCAGTGCTCGCCGGGGGCGTCTCCGCGACGCTGCGCATCAACATGGCAATCGGGCACCCAATTTACATGGAACGCGCTGACGGCCCCTACCTCTTCGATGTCGACGGGCAACGGTTCATTGACTTCAACCTCGGCAATGGTGCGGCGCTCCTGGGCCACCGGCACCCCGCCGTACAGGTGGCGATGATCGAGGCGGTCGAGCGCGGCCTGCTCACCGGCAGCGAGACGGAGGAGCATGCCCGCCTCGCCGAAACGCTCGCTGCCTGCATCCCCAGCGCTGAACGCTCCCGCTTCTCTACCGCCGGGACGGAAGCGCCGATGCTCGCCGTCCGCGTCGCCCGTGCCTACACCGGGCGGCGGCGCATTGTGAAGTTCGAGGGGCATTTCCACGGCCTGTACGACGGCTTCATGTACAACCAGAAAGTGCCACTCGCCACGCCCGACGCGCCGCCAACCGCCGAATCCGCCGGGATGATCGGCAGCGCGGATGACACCATTGTCCTGCCGTGGAACGATGCTGACCGCTTCGTGGAGCGGATCGCGCGCGACGGCGAGACGATTGCGGCGGTGATCTGCGAGCCGATCAACTACAACTCCGGCTGCATCCCGCCCGCGCCCGGTTTTCTCCAACTGCTGCGCGATGTGACAAAGGCGCACGGCATTGTCCTGATTTTCGACGAAGTGCTCTCCGGGTTCCGCACCGGTATCGGCGGCGCGCAGGCATACTACGGCGTCACACCCGACATGACGACACTCGCCAAGGCGCTGGCAAATGGCGCGCCGATCAGCGCGACCGTCGGTACGGCGGATGTGATGAGCGCGATCCGGCCCGGCGGCGCGGTGCATAGCGGCACGTACTCCGGCAACCTCTTCGGCGTGCTGGCCTCACTGGCAACACTTGGCGTGCTGCAGCAGCCCGAGACATACACGACCCTGAACGGCAACGCGGGCTGGTTCTACCGCGAATTGCAAGGCGTTTTCGACCGCGCCCATCTCCCGGCGCGCGTGCAGGGGATCGGCGCGCGTTTCGGCCTCTTCTTCGGTGTTGACCCGGTCGTTCCGATACTGACCTACGCGCAGGCCGCCGCGCACGATCCTGCCCTCGCGGGCCGGTTCATCGGCGCTGCTCTCGCGCATGGCGTCTACATCCACGGCTATTCGGCAGCCTACGCGCCCGGTCATGCGGGCATCTCCCTCGCCCACACCCGTGCCGTTCTTTCCGACGCGCTGGAACGGCTGGAAGTGGCGGCGAGAGGTTCGGGGTTCGAGGTTCGGGGCTCGAGGTAACGCGAGGCCAAGTACTCCGAACCTCGAACCTCGAACCTTCTTATTGCGTCAACTCAACATAACACGTACACTGGCGGGATAGCAAAACTGCGTGCGGGCGTGGTACGCTGTACGAGGAACGAATGCAACGGACGAATCCGCGTTGCATTGACCGCGATGCGGTTCCGGCGCGATCAACAACGGCGAGAGCGGGTGAGCGGCATCGCCGGGTGGGAAGAGGGAAGCGATGGCAGAACCGGAACGGAAGTGCAGCACCTGCAAGTTTTACGAGCCTGCGCCGATCTGGCGTAAAGGTTGGTGCCGCAATCCCCTCTTGTATGCGCCGCAGCAATCGCATCTCGTCGCCGAAGATGATCTGGACTGCTCGCGTGGCCTCAGCGATTACTGGGAAGCGGGGGACGGCACCGGCCCCAACGCAGGAGTGAATTTGGCGATGAGTGGACGCGATCCCTTCGGACGGAACCCAGACCGGGGTGAACGAGGCAATCCGGAACCGCCGGCCGATCCATGGAATAGCAGCCAACCGCCCTATGGTGGCGGTCGGAACGCGCCGATGCCGGACGATGATGGCTATGCACCGCACGAATCCGCGCCGCCCCCCACGACCGGCCCGCGCTATGCCGGCGCCGCTGGCAGTGAGGATGATGTCCGCAATCCGTGGGACAACTCTCAGCCTGGCTATGGAGCGCCCCCCGCGCGGCCCGAAGACGACGCGAACTATGGCCGTGGCTATGGCTATGGCGCGGATCAACAAGAGCAGAATCCGTGGCAGGCTGCCCCGCCGCCGAATGAGTACGGGCAGGGTGGATACGGGCAGGAGCCACCGGGGTACGGTCAAGGCGGCTATGGTCAGGGCGGGTACGAGCAGGAGCAGCAGCAAGGCTATCCGCCGGGCGCCTATGGCGGCTACCCACCGGGTGGGTACGACGACCGGGGCGGCTATCAGCAGCCCCCGAATGCGCCACCACCGATCTCCGCGGGCGTTACCGGCTCCGGGCAGCGCCGCGTTGTCCCAACATCCGCCGCGACCGGCAAAGAGCGCTCGCTCTCGTACTACACTGAGGAACGGTACTGGACCGACTACGCGAAGTTAATCGTCCCGGTCGTCGTCGTGATCGCGCTGTTGGCGGGCGCATGGTTCATCGGCACGGGCAAACTGCGCGGCGGTAGTAGCGGCGCGACCGCCACCCCGAACAGCACGACGACGGCGGCAAGCGCCGTCGCGAGTACGCGTACGGCCGGTGGATCGGCGGTCGCCAGTGGCAGCGTCCGGCCCGGCACCGCGCCTGTCGGTACGGCGGGGGGAGGAGTCATCACGCCGAGCGGCGTCGCTGGCATCAACCCAAGTGGTCAGGCGACCCTACCCGCCGGAACAGGGCGTGCCGGAACACCGGGCGCGAATACGGGCGCCGCAGGGCAGCCAGGCCTTCCCGTACGGCGATTTACGGTTTCCGCTGGCGGTTCCGGCGCGAATATGCGTACGAACCCTGACACAAAGAGTAATCCACCAATTGCCACCATACAGGACGGCACCGAGGTTCAGGTCGTGGATGGTCCACAGACCGGTGCGGATGGTATTCCGTGGTACAAGGTCTCAGCGGGCGATAAGACCGGCTGGATTCGCTCGGACTTCCTGAAGCCCGTCACTCCATAACGAACGAATACCGAGAGCAGTGAACAGGCGATCCTCCGGGGTCGCCTGTTTCATTCGAGGGGCTTCGGCGGTTTGCGGGCTGCCGGTCGAGCCGCTTCGGTGACGGTGACGCGGAACGGCGTTTGGGTCCGATAGCGATCCGTCTCGACGCGCAGATGCTCCAGTTCGCGGACGAAGTCTCGCGATCCCGTCACTGCGGCGTGCTCGCGCATCGCGAGGGCGTGAATCAGCCGGTCAGAGGTCGCAACGGTGATTGAGAGATACTCGTCTGTCGCCTCGCGCACCTCAACGATCAACCGCTCGATCAGGTGATCGGCGGAAAGCCCTTTGCTGGAAAAACGCGTCTCGACGGCATATGCGGCCCGCGGTCCGAGCGGTTGTTTTCGGTTGCCGTCGAAAATCAGGATGGCATGCACGCCGCGCGTCGCCTCGTATTCCGCGA
The DNA here is from genome assembly GCA_050999735.1 of Thermomicrobiales bacterium. GTDB lineage: Bacteria > Chloroflexota > Chloroflexia > Thermomicrobiales > JALYUS01 > JALYUS01. The sequence goes on from JBPCPB010000098.1 coordinate 3,522, forward strand.
GCCGGTCCGCCAGCCGCTCCCGCGCGCTTTGCAGATCGCCGCTTACATCGCGCAGCAATATTGGCCACGCATGAAGCACGTTGTACCCATCCACAATCAGCAGCGGCTCACGGGTCATTACTGAACTGCCAGGATACCGAGAGGAGGAATAGGGATTTACCACAGAGGACGCAGAGAACACATGCTGCCCAGAGGGCGCCCGCACAGAGAAGAGAAACAAGAGGATTTCCTCTGTGCCCTCTGTGTTCTCTGTGCTTGATCTTTCTCTTGGCGGCTTGGCGGTTCACTCTTCGGTCTCGGTGATGGAGGCGACGAGGTCGGATAGTGCGGCGTCTTCCATGCGCTGGCGGACGACTTCGTAGAGGAGAATCGAACCGGCGGTGGCGGCGTTGAGCGAGCCGACTTTGCCGACGAGCGGGATGCGTACCGTCAGATCGCACGTTTCGCGGAGGAGGCGGCCGACACCCTGCCCCTCGCTACCGATGACGAGGACGAGTGGCCCGGTCAGGTCCGCCGACGCGGGCGGGACAGCATCGGGCACCGCTTCCGCCGCGATCACCCATGCACCCGCTTCTTTCGCCTGTTCCACCGCTCGCACGAGATTCGTGGCGACCGCGACCGGCAGGTGTTCGACCGCGCCCGCGCTCGCGTTGACGACCGCCGGGGTCACCTGCACCGCCCGATGTTCGGGGATGACGACGCCCGTCACGCCCGCCGCCTCCGCCGTACGCAGGAGCGTGCCGAGGTTTTGCGGGTCTTGCACTGAGTCGAGGATCAAGAGCAGCGCGTTCGGATTGTCCCGCGTCGCGGCGAGCAGGTCATCGTACTTGGCGTACGGATACGGGCCGACTTCAAGAACAGCGCCTTGATGGTTCACACCGGGCGCGCGCCGTTCGAGTTCGGTGCGCGAGACATACTCGACTTCGACACCGCGCGCTCCCGCCAGTTCGGCCAGATCAGCGACCGTCTTGCGGTCGTCCGTACCCTCGGCCAGCAGCAGCATACGCGCCTTGCGCCGCCCCGCACGCAGCGCTTCGGCAACTGCATTACGCCCGTAGAGCACGTCTCGATCAACGGCGACTTCGCCCCCATACCGATAGGCCCGGCGGCGTTCGAGTGGCGTCGGGCCGGCCGGTGCGGGGGAACGCGGCAAACGCACAGGGGCGGACGAGGCAGCACCCCGGGACGGACGCATCTCGCTCCGTTCGGTGCGACGCGGCGCGAGCGGGTGGGCGGAACGTTCATCCTGCTCGCGCCGCTCGCCTTGCGCGGTGCGTTCAGCGCGGCGCTCCGCGGCGGGTCGGTTCGCCCACGGCTTATTCGCCTTGCCGCCCTCGCGCGTTGGTCGCTCCGCCCGCTGCGTCGGCCCCGACTTCCCCGGCTGCGCCCGCCCCTGCCGCGCGAACCCTTCATCAGGGCTGGCGGAACGTGGTGGCCGACGGTCAGTATTGGTGGTAGCAGGCTTTCCGACCTGCCCTTCCTCAGCCTGCACCCCCGCATCGCGTCGATCCTTGCGCGGTGGGCGGGCGCTCGCACCTTTCGTCTTGCGCGGCGAGAAGGGTTGCTGGCTGGTTTTCCCGCGCTGCGGTCCGCCCTTCCAAGGTCCACTGGACCGCCTGCTCGTGCCTTTACCCTTTGCCATGATGAACCTAACCCCCTGACCCCCTTCCCTAAAAGGAAGGGGGAACGTGAAATGAGCAATGAGTGATGAGCAACGAGCAATGAGGAACACTCGCCGCTTACTGAGTCCAGTGTACCGCCTGATTTCCCTTGCTCCCCTTCCTTTTAGGGAAGGGGTTGGGGGTTAGGGCGTATCCGTCCAGCGCCAACTCGTGCCCTGCGCGTTGTCTTCGAGCGCGACACCGAGCGCCGTCATGCTATCACGGATCGTGTCCGCGAGTTGCCACTGCTTCGCGGCCCGCAAATCGCGCCGGACTTGCAAGAGCAATTCGATGAACGGCTCCGCCACCTGCCCGCCATCATTGGCGGACTCTGTTTCCGGTCGCAAGCCGAGGACCATCATCAGTTCATGCAGTTTCGCTTGCGCCGCCGCGACATCCAGCGCCGCCACTCCTTCGTCCTTCGCGCGGTTGATGGCGCGGGCGAAGTCGAACAGGGCGGCGAGCGCGTTCGGCGTGTTGAAATCGTCGTCCATCGCGGCGCGGAACTGCTCCTCCGCGCCCGCCGCGACGCTGGCGAGCGGTGCATCGGCGGAAAAATCCGCCCCCTTCGCAGCCGCATCGCTGCTCCCGCGTAGCGCCGTACGGAGCCGGTCAAGCCCTTTTGCTGCCGCGTCGTAAATCTCCTCGGTGTAGGTCAGCGGTGTGCGGTAGTTCGCGGAGAGGACCATGAAGCGCAGAATATCCGCGCCATTGCGCCGTGTGAGCAGATCGCCAATCGTAATGAGATTGCCGAGCGACTTGGACATCTTGATGATCTCGCCCGTCGCCGTATCCTTCATCTGGAGTAAGCCGTTGTGGACCCAGTAGCGCGCGAAGGGCTGGACGCCGAGTGCTGCCTCGCTCTGGGCGATCTCGTTCTCGTGGTGCGGGAAGATCAGATCCGCACCGCCACCGTGAATGTCAATCCGCTCGCCCAGATGTCCTTTGATCATCGCGGAGCACTCGATGTGCCAACCGGGTCGTCCGCCGCCCCACGGCGAATCCCAGGCCGGCTCGCCGGGTTTGACGCCTTTCCAGAGGGCGAAATCCATCGGGTCTTCCTTGCGCTCGTCCACCGCGACGCGCTCGCCCGCGCGCATATCCTCCAGCGAGCGGTGCGAGAGTTTGCCGTAGCCATCGAACGAGCGGACGCGGTAATAGACATCGCCGTCCAGCGGGTAGGCGTTGCCTTTGTCAATCAGCGTCTGGATCATCGCATGGATATTGCCGAGTTCCTTCGTCGCGCGCGGATAGACCGTCGCGGGCTTGACATTCAGGGCGGCCGTCTGGTCAAGCCATTGATTGATGTATTCCTCGGCCAGTTCGTGCGGATCGCGCCCCTCGGCGTGCGCGCGGTTGATGATTCTGTCGTCAACGTCGGTGAAGTTCTGGGCGTGCGTCACCGTGTATCCCACGTATTCGAGATACCGCTTGATGACATCGAAGACCATTGCACTCATGCCGTGGCCGATATGGGCGTCCGCATAGACCGTCGGGCCGCAGACGTACATCCGCACCTTGCCCGGTTCGATCGTCTCGAACGGTTCTTCTTCCCGCGTCAGGGTGTTATATACGCGTAGTGTCATGCGACCGTTCGCCTCCTCGTGGCAATCTCGTTCGTGTCGCGCTC
>JBPCPB010000152.1:0-27497 GCA_050999735.1 Thermomicrobiales bacterium
GGCAGGATTGCCAGTTCGTGCGCGACCGCTGCCTCGCGCTTCGGGTGGACCACCTTCAGGATGTATGGTGTATCGCCGCTCTGGAGGCGATACGAGCGGTTATCGGAACGCGACGGCAATGCTTCGACGGTCATCGGTGCAGTCGTGCGGAGTGTCCGGTGTAGCCAGGTTGTCAACGTGGGTGAGAGGTCAGTCAATGGTCATCTCCATCGGCGTGCGGATGCGCGTGTGCCACCGCACCGGCGCGCGTGCCGGAAACGGTCGGCATCTTCCCCGCGTGGTACGGCGTGCCGAGCCAGCAGCACAAGGGGTACGGCGCGTCCGGCACGATCCCATACCCGACTGCGGAGAGGCGCACCGACGGCACGCCCGGTTCCGCCAATGCCGCCAAAATCGCTGCCCCGCCCGGCGTCACGAAAGCGCCTGAACCTACCGGCCACTCTGCCTCTTCGAGAAGGACTGAGGACTGCGGGTGCCCTTTGGGCTGCATAAGGACTGAGTGAGAGACGGAATCCTCAGTCCTACCGATCGGAGCGGCATAGACCCGGACAATCTGGAGCGCGGCGAGTGCGGCGCTGACCGCGAGCAGTTCTGCGACTGCGACGGGATCGGCGAGCGGCACGGCATCAAGCGGCAGACCGTGCACCATTGCCTCCGCTTCGAGGAGGCGCGTGAGCATGCCGCCGCCCCACGTCCGCACCGCGAGTGGCGCCCGCCCATTTTCGAGCGTGCGGATCACGTCAAGAAACAACGTGTCGCGCCGCACCGGGGCGATGGCAATGGATGCGACCGTACCCGTCATCGTCCCTACCCGCTCGCTCGCTCGCATCAACGCAATGCGGGGCAGCGTCACTGTACCGAGAATGCGTCGTACGAGCGCGATGTCTGCCCCGGCATCAAGCAACGCACCGAGCACGAGGCCCGCGCTGATGCCACGGCTGCTATCGAGATAGACGATCATCCGTGCCTCTCCGCGACGCCGACGTTCCAATCACCAATCGTAGCATACAGCGGCTTGCATTCTGCGCGTATGCGGGGTTTCGCAACCGGAAGGCATAGTAGTTTTGTACCTCTTACGGATCGAAAAGAAGGGAACGAAAGAGGACTAATAAGGTGGTTTATGCAGCCTAATTTCGCTTGCTTCATCTTGACATTTGCCGTCGCAAAGACTCACAATGGAGAGAGAATTGCGAACGTTGGTTCGGACGCACCACTGCCGTGTGTGCCGCGCCAGATTCCAGAAAGACAAGAGGCCAGACGATGATTACTCCACACACCGAAACCATCCCGCCCGACGATGTGCTGCCGCGCTGCGGCGCGCTCGTCCTCGATGCATTACTCGCCAATGACGGTATCACCGGCATCGAAATGGAGAAGGACAACACGCTCGCCCTCCGCTACGACCCGCGCCGCACGAGCCGTGACCGGGTTGAGGCGGTCGCAAACCTGCTCCGGCCTGCCTTACACCGGCCCGAAATGGAGCAACACGCCGACAAAACCCCTCTCCAAGTCGTTGGGCGGCTCGGCGGCAAACCCTATCTCGTACCAACAACCGCCCTCCAGCGCGTCGGGCGAATCAGCATCCAGCCGGATCGTGTGACGATGCCGCCGCAATCTTCGGATGCCGCGAAACCCTCCGCCGCTTCCCTCCCCGCGCCCGAAGGCGCCGCGACGGAAACGACGGATACCACACAAGAGGATAAGGACAATGCCTTCCTCCTGAAGGTCGTCCAACCGGGTCTCGTCGGCCTGATGGACGGCTCGGTCTCGACGCTCGCGCCGCTCTTCGCCGCCGCCTTCGCGACGCACAACCACACGCAGACACTGCTCGTCGGTCTCGCGGCGGCGGTCGGCGCGGCGATCAGCATGGGCTTCGCGGAGGCCCTTTCGGACGATGGCGTGCTGACCGGACGCGGCCACCCGATTGGTCGTGGTGCGATCACCGGCGGCATGACATTCGTTGGCGGCGTCGGTCACGCACTCCCCTTCTTAATTGCGAATCTCACTGTCGCGCTCACGCTCGCTTACTTCGTCGTCGGCATTGAACTGATCGCCATTTCCCTGATTCGGACGAAGTACTTCGGTGCACGGTTCCTTCTTTCCGCGATTCAGGTCGTCGTCGGCGGGGCGCTCGTCTTCGTCGCCGGTGTGCTGATCGGGAATGCGTAACGCGGGACTGAGGGCTGAGGACTCAGTGAAATGGGTGCCACCCTTCACGTCGTAATGACAAAGGGCGGCAATCGCCGTTCGACGATACCGCGCGGGAACTGCTATGCTCGTATCCTCGTCACACGGCGATAGACCGCAACGCAGGAGCCGGAGATGGTTCGCTCGCAGGTCACAATCCCACGCCGTCGGTTTCTTGGCATCGCCTCCGGTGCTGCGGCAAGCCTCCTCGCCGCCTGTGGCGGATCGCGGATGGCTCCCTCCGCTTCGGTGTCCTCCACGACGGTAGCGGCATCCGTCGTCGGCACGCCCGCTCTTCCCGCGACATCCACACCGACGACCACCGCCGCACCGTCCGCCATCGCGCCCGCGTCGCCAACGAGCGTCCCACCCCCCACGCCGACCCCCGCACCGCAGCCGACCATCCCCTTCGCCACGGTCTTCATCGCTGGCCTCACCCAGCCCGCACGAGAACCGGGGATCTTCTGGATACCCGATCAACCGAAAGACCTGTCACCACTCGCGCTCGGCGTGCTACCGCGCGAAGCCGAGCCGGGGTCGCAGTTGAACGTTGGCTCCTATCTGCTCACCGCGCCCTTGCCGACCTCACCGGCGGAGGCGGGTGTCTATGTGGTCGGTGCGTATCCCGACAGCGACAAAGATGTCTTCACGCGCATGGTGGTCCGCGCGGGTGAAGCATGGGATTTTGTCCCGGAATACTCGCTGGTCCAATGCCGGACCCCGCTTCCTGCTGATGCGACGCTGTCGGTGAGCACCGAGGCGCAGGCAGCGCAGCGCGCGACTCGCGTACTCATGGAACGGGGATTGCTCCGACCGGACTCGGGAGTATCGGCCGTTGCCGTGCGGCCCGATGGCGCATGGTCAGTCAGCTTTCTCCAGCGCATCGATGGCGTCCCGGTCTACGCGAACAAAGGTTTGACCGTCTCGGTCGGCCGAGACGGCGTCGTCACCGGCCTCCTCGGTCGCCGTCGCCCCCTGCTCGCCCGCAGCCGATACCCGCTTCGGACACCCCAGGATGCATGGCAATTGCTTGCCGTGGGACAGGGCAGGCCATTTTACGTGGACGACGGGGCGCCAGTACTCTGGAGCGGACAGAGCATGACCATCGCCCCCTTCACCGTGAGCGGTGTGGAACTCGCGTACGCGGAAACCGAAGTGCTGACCAACGCGGCGAGTCAAGGAAGGCAACCCGCCGCGCAGCAGATCATGCAACCGTACTATGTCTTCCGCGACGCGCGCGGCTACACGCTCTATGTGCCTGCCGTCGCCGCCCCTCAGGCGCCGTAGCCTTCGTGCAGGAGTCGGAGATGGCCTTCCCTCGGACATCATTACCCCGTCGCCGGTTCATCGGCATCGCCTCCGGTGCTGCGGCAAGCCTTTTCGCCGCCTGTGGCGGGTCGCGGACGGCTCCTTCCGCCTCGGTGTTGCCGACGGCGGCAGCGCCATCCGTCGTCGGCACTCCCGCTCTTCCTGCGGCACCCGCAACGGCGACCGCCGTCGCACCGTCCGCTATCACACCCTCGGCGATCGTCACCGCACCATCGGTCTCCACCGCGATTGTCACGCCGAGCACCGCGCTCCCTCCGCCGGAACTGGATGCCTGGCTGCATGCGAATGCCACGCCGTTCGCGACAACCGATCCAACTGCCGATGTCGCGGATCTCCAACCCTTTCAGAAGATCATCGGCGATGCCCGGATTGTCGCGCTCGGTGAAGATACACACGGCACCCACGAGTTCTTCGAAATGAAGCATCGTCTCCTGCGCTTCCTCGTCACCCAGATGGGCTTCACGATCTTTGCAATGGAGGCGGACTGGCCCGCGGCGAATCGGGTCAACGACTATATCCATGGCGGCACGGGCGATCCCGCCGTGCTGCTGAAAGGGCTGTACCTCTGGCCGTGGATCACGCAGGAAATGCTCGACCTGATCCGCTGGATGCGGACATATAACGACCAGCGCGGCAACGCTCCCGCTGTCAGCTTCCTCGGCTTCGACATACAGTTTCCGCGCCTGGCGATAGATGACGTGATCGCGTATCTGCGCACCGTGGACGCCGCTGCTGCGGATCGCGCGACAGCGTTGTACGAACCGTTCCGCCCATATCAGGACTCGTTCGGGGTCTATGCAAAGGCGGACGCGGACGTGCAGGCGCAGTGCCGCGCGAACATCGGGGTGGTCTACGCCGACCTCGTCGCACACAAGGCAACCTACGCGCAGGCATCATCGCCGCAGGCGTATGCGCAGGGGCTGCATGCGGCGCGAATCGTCATGCAGGCGGAAGACAACGCGGCAGCGACGAATCCAGCGGCGCGCGACCGGTACATGGCGGAGAACGCGGCATGGCTGCTGGAGCAGGCGGGGCCGGGCGTGAAGGCCGTCCTCTGGGCGCACAACGGGCATGTCAGCACGGGAACGGCTTCCGAGTTCCGGAGTATGGGCTCGTACCTGCGGGAGCGGTACGGGAGCGACATGCGGATCTTCGGGTTTGAGTTCGGTGCGGGGTTATTCAATGCGTACGGGCAGGACACAACGAACAGGCGCTATTACCCGCTCGGCCCGAAGAAGGCGAGCGTGCCGCCGCCCGACAGTTACGAAGCGGCGTGGCAGCGGGCGGGAGAGCCGCGCCTGGTGATTGATCTGCGGCAGAGCGAAGGTGACAGCCCCACAGAGGTATGGGTACGCGGCCCACATCCGTACCGCAGCATCGGCGCGGTGTACGAGGACGCGAAACCGGAGCGCTTCTTCGGCGCCGTCTCGTTGCCGGACTGGTTCGATGCAGTGATCTACTTCGCGCAGACGACGCCATCGAAACTACTCTGAGAAGTGAGGCCGGTCCATCGTTGTCAATCATGGTGATCTTCGTCTACCTCGTCATCGGCGTGGAACCGATTTCTATCGCGCTGATGCTGCCCTTTAACTGTGTATTGTTTCCGTACCCATCCCACGGACTCGACGGATAGGGGAGAAAACAACGAGCGCGAGTTCGACGCCGAGCGTCGCCGCGCCGACCAGCAGTGTTGGGCGTAGCCCGATTGTGCCACCGAGAAAACCGCCAACAAGTGATCCCACCGACGCCGTGCCAAACAGGAGGAACCGCCGCGCGGCGGTCACTCTGCCGAGCAGCCCGACCGGCGTGAGCGCTTGGCGCAGGCTGATCTGATTGACGATGTAGAGAGTGATACCGACTCCCGCGAGCAGTTGTCCGATGGCGATGAAGGGGAGATTTCTTCCCGAAAGTGGCACGACCGCGGCACCGATGAACCAGAAGGCTTTGCCGAGGGTCAGTGTCGAGCCAAGGCCGATGCGGCGTGCGACACGCCCCGCGCACAGCGCGCCCAGGAGCGATCCGGCGCCGCCAGCCGCAAAGACAAGCCCGATCACCGCCGGGGTGAAGCGGAGTTCGCGCGCGAGAAAGAGCACCAGAACCGCGCCCTGCATCGCCCCCGCCAGTGTGCCGACGCTCGATGTCAGCGTAAGTGTCCGCAGCAAAGGCGTACCAACCAATTCGCGTATCCCCGCGCCGACCTCGACCCAGACGTTGCCGCGCTCGCGCACTCGGCGCGGTTCGGACGCGCCGATCCCGCCGAGTGAGAGTGCGGACAGCACATACGACACCGCATCAGCGATGATCGCCCTGGGCGCGCTGAGGAGCTGAATCAGCCCACCGGCCAGACTCGGCCCGGCGATGGCGATGGCCGAGTCGGTCATCGAGAGTTTGCTATTCGCCTCGACCAGTTGCGTTCGCGCGACGAGTGACGGCAGGATCGCGATCGAAGCGATCTGGAAAAAGACCGTCAGGCTGCCCGCCAGGAATCCCACGATCCACAATTGCAGAAAGGTCAAGTGACCGAGCAGCGCGGCGACGGGGATCGAGCCGAGTAGCAGCGCGCGACCGAGATCCGCTCCGACGAGGATGGGGCGCCGCCGCGTGCGATCCACCCAAACGCCCGCGAACAGGCCAAAGATGAGATTTGGCAAAGAACCGGCAATGCCGAGTAAGCCCATCTGGGCAGGTGTCGCGCCGAGCACGAGGACAGCGGTCAGCGGCAGCGCGACATTTGTGATGGAGGTGCCGACATTGGAAACGATCTGCGCGATCCAAAGGCGCAGAAACGAACGATTGCGCCAGAGGCTCAGTGCTGTTTCGTCCACTGCTTCCTCTCTCTCGCTGTACGATGCAGCAGCATCCCGAGACACCGCACAAGCATACGGCACATCGCGGACGAGGGCTGCGATATGCTACCTTCCCATCAGGAAAGTGGCTGGGAAACATGCGTATCGCGCTGTTGCCGCATCAATGTGGCAGAAAGGCGGGAAACGAAATGGCCGAACATGGGATCGGGCGGATGTGGCGCGGCTGGACGAGCGGCGATCAGGCAGAAGGATATGAGGCGGTCTTTCGCGAGGTCGTCCTCCCCGAATTGCATGGTGTGGCGGGATGCCGGGGCGCGTACCTCCTGCGGCGCGACGATGCGGACGGCGCGGAGTTCGTCACGCTGACGCTCTTCGATTCGCTGGACGCCGTCTGCGCTTTCGCCGGCGAGCAGTACGAAACCGCCGTTATCTCCAACGAAGCCCGCGCTGTCCTCCGCGACTTCGATACGACTGCACAGCACTTCACAGTCGTCATGACGCCGAACGATCCACTGTGAAGGGGGAATACGCGAGCAACTCATCCATCTCGGAAACAGGGGCGATGGACTGCGTCACATGATGCTGCACACATACCGGCAGTGATCGCTGTCAAACGACTCTCAGCAAGATGCTTGGCCGCGTGACTGATCGGGCCGGTGTCGATTGTGGGCCTCTCCAAGCGACTAGATTCATATCAGTAGCCGCGCTGGGTCGCAAGGAGGCGGTGATCACCTGAAAGGAGATGGTAGATGGGGAAAGTCATCCTCGGTATGACGATGTCACTGGATGGGTTTGTGAACGACCGGAACGGCGCTGTGCACAGTCTCTACCCCGATCTGGCCGCATTGCGCGAGACCGACCTGCTGCAGGAAGCAATCCAAACGACTGGTGCGGTGGTGATGGGCAGACGGACCTACACCATGGGCGACCCGGACGCGTACGCCGACACCTACGAGTTTCAAGTGCCGATCTTCGTCCTGACGCATGCGGCGCCGGAGAAGCAACCGAAAGAGAACAAGGAGTTAACCTTTACCTTCGTGACGGACGGGATCGAGCGCACCCTTGCACGAGCGAGGATCGCCGCTGGAGCCAGGAATGTCATGGTGGTCGGCGGTGCGAACGTCTTCCAGCAATGCATCCGCGCGAGCCTATGTGACGAAATCCACATCGGCATCATGCCCGTGCTGCTGGGCGAGGGCTTGCGATTGTTCGCGCAGGGAAGTGTCGAGCAGAGAGACCTGGAAACGTTGCGGGTGATCGAGTCCGCGGCGCGAATCGACACGCAATTCCGCGTCCTCAAGTAGATACCACCGGTGCATCGGGTCGTGGTGACGACAATGAAGGCGGGATCCGTCGCCTTGCGCACAAGAATAGCGTGCGGATCCCGTCGGGCAAGGGACGATGGCGAAGCGGGCACAAAGAGCGTGCAGATCCGTCATCCCCACGTGATGGCGAGTGAGGGAGGAGAGGGATTGCCTGCGTGATTGCCACTGTCCGTGCAGACGCATGTGGCTCCGTTCACGGGGGCGGCGTTCAGGATGACATCGTGATGTGTAGCGTCGTGCTCAGGCCAAGAAATCTGCCCATGTCCGCGACTTCTGCCTCGATTTCCGGCTGGATCGCAGGGGCGAGATCGTCAAACGGCTTCACGGCGACATTGAAACAGTCTCGGCGCCGCGTGCCGCTCCATGTCCCAACCACGCATCCGTCAACCAGCAGCGTCGGATGCAGTATTCCGCCGCCCGCGTTGATGCGCTTGGCGAACCGCGGCGCGACGATGGCGTCTCGATGCCGATAGCCGAGCAGGTAGGTATCATAGCGCGGCAAAAGGCGCACGGTTGGCGGGCGGATAGGCGGCGGCTCGTCCAGCCATCCTGCCCAGAGGGCACCCGCACGCTCCTTGAGCATCCAGGCAGCGTTGTCAGCAGTCACCACCGCGATTCGTTCGTCCGCGATGCGCTCCCACCCGCTCCGTAACTCGCGGATCGCCACTCCCGACCACGTAGCCAGATCTTCCACCCCCGCCGGGCCATAGGCGGCGAGATAGCGGCGCGCGAGTTCGGCGAGGGCCGCACCCCCCGACACAGCGCGCCCACGGTCAACCCAATCGTCGAGAAGAACGTATGTCGGCTCGGCGCCGCGATCCGGCCCGAAGCAGATGACACCCTCGAGCGCCGCGCGACTGATGAGGTGCGGACGCGCCTGGCCGACCAGGTGGATGCCGCGAGCGGTCAGGCGCTCAACGAGTTCGTCCCGCGTCAGCGGACCCTGTGCGGCGAGTACGTCGCGAATCGCACGGATGCCCCTGGCGCAGAGATCGTCGTCCAACCCGATTGCCGCGCGCCGTCGCGCACTCGCCGCGATGAAGATCGGGCCGAGAAGCGGTAGGAGCCAGGCAAGGTCCTCGGTGGCGACGAGATGCAGCGTGCCGCGCATCGCCCAGGTACGCACCACCGAGCGGTCATGGATACGCGCGCGCTCAAGATCGGTGGCAACAAGCCCGGCGCAGCGAGCGCGCACCGCGAGATCAGCGGACGCAGGCTCCTGCGCCTGCACGCCACAGAGCGAACGGACGACATAAGCGACACCGGCAGTCGCATCCGCGCAGCGCGGATCGAGCGATTGCGCGCGAAGATGTATCCAGCGGAGATGATCGCGAGACAAGGAGAGCGCCACACTCACTCGTTTAATTCCCCTCACCTGACGAGCCGACAACGGTGACGCGGTGTTTGCAAACGGGAGGCGTCAGAGATCATCCGACCCGCGATAGCACGACTGTCTTTCGCCCGATCAATAACACTGCACCGATGAGGACCATCAACACTGCCGCGACCGCGCCGTACGCGACGCCCCAGCCTGCACGGTCGGCAAGCAGGCCGGTGAGCGGGAAGGACCAGACCATCGTCACACTGAAGCCGAAATCTGAGAGCGAGAGCACCGTCGCGCGGGTCTCCGAGGGCGCTTCGTCGTTCGTCCACGTCGAGAAGAGCGGCTCGAAAATGCCAATTGCCATCTCCCGCATGCCCAGCCCGACGAGCACGAGCGGCACCAGCGCTAATCCCTGAAAGGCCGTCCCGACCGACGTCACGACCACGATCAGCGTGAACGGCGTCCAGGCCCGCCACCCTTTCGGCAGCCGTCCGCCGAGCCAGGTCGCCGCCGCGCTGACGATGCCGGAAATACCGAGTGTCAGGCCGATTGTACCATTCGCGAACCCGTGCCCCTTGAGAACCGATTGCAAGTAAATATTCCCCAGCGTATTCGCCGTGAAGAAGAATGCTGCGAACAGGATAAGCCGGAGCAAGACCGGGCGTTCGCGTACTGTGCGGATACCCGTGCGCATCGTTCGCACGACGCCACCGAGCGTCCGGCGCTCCACGGCGCGGACCGGTTCCGGCAAGAGCGCGGCGAGGATGCCGGTAATGATTGCCGCCGCGATATTGAGGCTGAACGGCCACGCATACGACCACTCGGAGAGCCACGCGCCCGCCCAACTCATCAGTGCAGCGGTAAAGTAGGACGCCGCAAGAACATTGGCGAGGATACGAACGAAGCCGTGCGACCGCCCTTCATCCTTCAGCGCGTCGAAAAGATACGCCTGATCCGCGCCGGACCGGAACGAGCCGGACGCACCATCAATCAACAGCGCGACCATCACGACCGGGAAGACAGGTGACCACCAGGTGAATGCAGTTGCGACCGTCACGGCAATCGCCGAGATGGCGAGACTCCATTTCCGTCCGATCGTATCCGCAAACGCGCCGGTCGGCACTGCGAGCGCGACTTTCGCGATGTGGTAGCACGCCTCCGCGATGCCGATTTGTCCGAGCGAATAACCCCGATGCAAAAGCCAGAGCACCCAGATAGACGACGTAAACGTTCCGGCAGTGAGCAGTTGGAAGGCGATAAACGGCAGGAGCCGCCAGCGCGCGACAGGCGTCGCAATCGCGGTCGCGGCGATGGCCTCTTCGATGATTTCTGGTGAATGCTGCACGGCGCGATGCTCCTCCAGCGATGTGGCAGGAGCATAACGTCACGAACCACACCATGCGGGCGCATGGAAACGAGGCCGTGCCGTTCTATCCTGCCGCGTATCCAAGCACGAGTGGGGGATACGCGGCCAACCAGAACCCTTGAGCATGTTTCCTGCTGAACCAGTGCCGTTCAGCGAGCATCCAGTGCATCTCAGCCACCTCCGACGGTGATCGTATCGTTTGATTGATCCGTTCGCAAGTACAATGCTGACCGATCAAATGAACGGATGGAACAAAGGAATGACACAATGTCGCAGTCCCGTTCTCTGTATCGAACGGTGAAGAACAACCCGCCCACACGCGATGATTTTCTTTCCTACGAGCGACTTGGCAAGCCGATGCCGAAGAATGAGGAGCAACTGCGGCGATGGCGGGGCGTCTCGACATTCGAGACACTCGACCAGGCGCGGCGAATCGCTACATCGAATCCCGGACAAGGCGAATTCATCGCCGAAGTTGCAATTCCCGCAGACGGGCGTATAACGTACGAGAGAACAGGGAAGAATGCGGGACATTACACCATATGGGGTGATGCGGACGAGATCGTACGATGCGTCATATCAGTTGTTCCCGTGCGTGAGGAAGAGACGGTAGATCGTGGAGACCACCTATCAACTCTGGGATAACGCCTCCGGTAATCTCATCGAGGATTATTACACTGAGCGTGAGGCGTTGGATTATGTTATCGAAGAGATTGAAACATGTGGATCAGATACGGTCCATATGTGGGCATTGCTGCGCGATCCCGGAACTGGCCCTGTCACGATGATCGCGCAAGGCAAGGAGTTAATTCGCTACGCGACTGAACCAACCAATGCCCCCGTCGCATCTATCCCTCATGATTGATGAATAACAACACGTCCGAGATTCCCGCCAGCGATGCGCCGCGCGAGGAATGGGTGCGGTGGCTCGTTGGTGGATTGGCGGGCAGATGGCCGCAGGCGAAACTGCGCGCGAATGTGGAGGGGTTGCCGCCACCCGGTGTACGGCGCGGCGTCGTGCCGGATATCGAGTTCTGGTACCCGAACGATGACGGCGTCTATACGCTCCGCTATGTCTACGCTGTCCTGCCAACCGACGCGCTCGGCAGCCGGGATGGACTCGATACCCTCACGGCGCTGCTCGGCTATTGCCGCACGAATGGGCGACAACTGACGCTCGTCGTGCCGGATCGCGCCCTGCAAAAAGAAGAACTCGAAGCGCTCGATAGCGTCCTGCTCGCCACGCTCAACCCAATGGTCTTCGATGTCGCCGCGTATCAGATCGAGTAGGAGTTTGTTCTGAACCGCCAGGACGCCAGGAAAGAATGCAAACACAGAGATCGCAGAGGGCACAGAGACCACAGAGAAATTCTTCTTTTTCTCTTCTCTGTGCCCTCTGTGTCCTCTGCGATCTCTGTGCTACGTTCCTTTCGTCTCTCTTGGCGTCTTAGCAGTTCAAAACAGCATTAATATATCCGACCGCCGCGATCCGGTGGGGCTTCGTCCTCGATGTCCGCGCCGGGGGAGGGATTGCCGCCGCCCGGTTCGGAGAGATCTTCCGGGTTTGGCGTATGTTCAAGCGGGCCGGGAGTTTGCACTTCCTCCGCGCGGTACTCCACGGCGAGCATTTCCTCGTCCGGCAACTGCTCGCCCGGCGTCGTATCATGCTTCGCGCCGTGCTGTGCGGATACCTGCTGATCGTTGGCAGCCGGTTGCTCGCCATCGACGGAGTTTGGGTAGGACAAGGTATCTTCGGCGAACAGTTTGTCGGACAGGTCGCTTCGTTCCATCCACGCACCCCTTTCTGCGGGTTCCCGGTCGCGGTACCGCGACCGACCGTGAGCCACGGTGCGCTTGGAGAAGCAAGGCGTATGCCATGCATGAATTGGAACGATGCGACCCCGGCAGTCGTGCCGACTGATTACGTCTCTGGCGCGCCCTGTTTCGCTTCGGGCATCAGCGCGACGTATTCATCGCGCAGCGGGGTGAAGATTTCGAGGAAGCGGCATCCCTCTGGCCCGACCCGTATGCCGCCGTGCGTCACGCCACCGGGGATCATCAAGCCGTCGCCGGGGCCGAGGTCGTATTTCTCCTCACCGACCTGGAAGTGAATCGCGCCTTCGAGAACGTAGGTGATCTGCTCGTGGTGATGGCTGTGCAGCGGTAGCGAGGCATTCGGCTCCGCATTGCCGAACATCGCCATCAGCCGGTCGCCAGCGACAAGGCGCGCCCGAAGAGCGGGCACGGTGGGGAGAAGTTGCACATCGGTCAGCGCGGCGACTTGAAAGAACTGCGGCGCGCTCTTGGTATCCATTGCCATCAATGACCTCCTGCTCTATTGCTCGCGATTTGTCTCGTCCGAAACGAGTGTCGCCGCGCCGAAGGAGGAATGTCAACCGGGTAGGATGCGGCGGCATCGTTTGATAGATATGCGGTGTTGCGATGCTCACACGGTCGTGCCGAGCAAAAGCGCGTCCACCATCTCGCCTGCGGCATAGGGCATGGCGCGCGGCGGGATGATGGCGAGGGCGTCCGCGCCGATGAACGACGCGAGTCGGGATGATTGCTGCGGTCCGGTCGAAGCGGCTTCCAATGCGCCGTCATCCGCGCGGCGGAGCGCGACGCGCATGTAGTCAATGCGGTCAATCGGCGTCACATTATGGGCAAGGCGAACGCGCGCGCGTGGACGATCCGCTTGCTGATGCCCTTGCATGGCGAGCAGCGCGGGGCGGACGAAGACCTCAAAGCCAACGAGACCGGAGACGGGATTGCCCGGCAGCCCGAACAAAAGCGTTTTTCCCTCCGGCCCGGCAGTTGCGAAGGTAAACGGCTTGCCGGGACGCATGCGCACTTGGCGAAAGTGGACGGTCGCGAGTTCGACTAGTAAGCCCTTGATGAGGTCCTTGCGCCCCATCGAGACGCCGCCGGAGGTAATCACCACGTCAGAATCGGCAATCCGCTCGATGAGAAAGGCGCGCTGGGCGTCGTCCGTGTCCAGCGCGAGGCCCGCGTACGAGACGGTCACGCCGAGCGGCGCGAGGGCGGTGATGAGCACGAAGCGGTTCGAGTCGCGAATTTTCCCCGGCCTGAGCGGCTGCCCCGGTTCGACGAGTTCATCCCCCGTCGCCAGCACACTGACGCGCGGCCGCCGCGTCACCAGCGCGTCTACCCTGCCCAGTGAGGCGAGCAACCCGATTGTAGCGGGCGTCAGCGCCGTTCCTGCCGTCAGAACACGATCACCGCGTGCCAGGTCGCTGCCGACGGGGCGAATATTCTGCCCCACGCGCGGCGTCTCACCGATCCGCACGCCCGCCACCGTCTCCGTCGTCCGCTCGATCTGGACGACCGCATCCGCGCCGGGCGGCAATGGCGCGCCAGTCGTAATATACGCCGCCGTACCCCGTTCCACATGAAACGCCTCGATACTGCCTGCGAATTGGTCGCCGACGATGCGCCGCACCGGGGTCGTGTCATCGGCGATCACCGCATAGCCATCCATCGTTGCGGCGGGGAACGGCGGTTGATCCTCATCGCTGATCACATCTTCCATGAGGACGCGCCCCGCGAGTTCGACCAGGCGGACACGCTCCGTCGGGAGCATCGTTGTATGTGCGCGAATAATCGCCGTCACTTCGGCGGGGTCGAGGAGGCGATCGAGCGCATTTGGGGTAGACATAGATTTCCCTCCGCATCGGTCAGTCATTCCGATCCGCGTTTGATTGTAGCAGTCTTCGCGGTAGTCATCCCGATCACAGCAGGAGGGTGTCATCCGCATTCCGCAACGTATGGACTTTCTGCCAAATGCGCGTATTATGGAAAGCATTGGGATTGTATGGCGTGTACCTGCGCGAGCAGGACGATGAGGAGGCGCACAATGCTGGTTCGTTCTTCGGATGATTGTACGGCTGCCACATGTGATGCACGCGCGGATCGCGATGCGGTCGGTTTGCTCCGCTGGCTTATCCTCGGTGCGGCGGGGCTGCTTGCGCTCGTTCTCACCCTTAGCCATACTGTTTCCGTGGGCGCGGCGGCCCCGGCGATGTATGGCAATACCACGATCTGCATCAACTACTTTACATGCTACAACTCGGCCACCGGCGCGGCCGTCGCAAACACCAACAGCGGCTACCCCACGTATACCACCCCGAATGTCACCGGCTATCCGACATACATTGCTCCGAGCAGCGCCAGCGGTTATCCGGCGAATACGGTTGTCAGCACGTACTTCGATCCGCGCTACTGCGACGGTTCCGTCTCAGTCGTCACCGATCCGTCCGGCAACTTGATTGATGTCTGCACGACGACCGGGCAGCGGATTTATCCGGTCTTCCCGGATTACGGCTACGGGGCAGGGTACGTTGCTCCTTCGTACGTCAACGGCTACTACAACGGTACATACCCGAATGCCTTCGTTAACAACGGCTGCCCGGTCGGCAATTTCTCTTGCCTTGGCTTCAACAACGGCTGTCCGGTCGGCAATTTTTCCTGCCTCGGCAACTTTCCCTTCTTCGGCTACCCCTACTCCACCGGCGTTTATAGCGGCAATTACACGGTCGTTGCGCCGAGCGGAAATCCGCTCGTTGTTGGGCCGCCCTTCCGCGCGAAGGAAGTTGCCGCACCGACAGTCACGACTCCCGCAGTCGCGCAGCCTGTAGCGGCTCCCGCCGCACCCGCTGTTGTCCCCGCCGCAGCGCCTGCTGCTCCGGCAGCAAATGCCGCGACCGCGCTCAATTCATCGAGCGCGCCCGCCACCGCACCTGCCGTATCCACCGGTGGAAGTAACGTGCATGTCCTTAGCGCACCGGCGGTAACGGCTCCCAAAGCCACAACCGACCCGGACGATCATCGGGGATAAGTCTCGATTAACACGGCGGACATCGCCTCGCGCGTTTCGATTCTTTCGCGGCGATGTCCGCCATCAGGAAGCGAGCGGTTCCGCGCCGCACGATTCGCCCGATGTCCGATCTACTTTCATACGAGTGGGGCCCGGTCTCACCCGACCAGGCCCCGCTCTTCCCCGGTTTTTCGCGTGAAGCGTCGGCGCGTTACTTTCGGATTGCCTTCTTCGCCCCATCCTCCGACTGGAAGCCGGCGAAGATCGCATCCAGCGCATTATTGAGCGCGTCAAACCGACTGGCAGTATAGCGGATCACCGCGCGGGTATCGTAGGTGACGGTGCGGAACTCGCCGAACTGCACATCGTAACCCGGTTGCGCTTCGTCGCCATGCACCCCAACGATGTCACCCACCGAGATACGCCCCCGGCTCATCACGATCACTCGCGTTCCCACGTCGTACATCCGCTTCCCCCTTATTTTCCACAACGCGCCGCCGACGGGATGCCGCCGTCTGCCATTCGTCTTTACTCGCTTATGACGGCGGCGATCCGGCGAGGTACGTCCTGTCGGCGCTATCCCGACCGCCCATCGCTTGCGCGATGTAATCCTCACGCGGCGGCGCGAAAATATCGAGCGCGGTGACACCCTCCGGCCCGACTGTCGCGCTGTGCGGTGTGTTCGGGGCGATCGCGTAGACATCACCGACGTGCAGCACCCAAGGCTCGGCATCCTCCGTGCCGACGCGCAAATGGATCTCCCCCGCGATCACCGTGCCGCATTGCTCGTGTGGATGGCTATGCCAGCCGACCACGCCGCCAGGTTCGATAATCACGAAGTTCATCATTGCCCGGCCACCGCTGAAGACTTCCATCTCGATGCCCGGCAGTGGCTTAAAGCGGGGCAAATCCTTCCGGTTCATCATCTCTGTTCGGAAGCCGAGCGGCTGCGAAGCAGGTCCAGGATCAGTCTCGCGTTGCATCTACGCACCCCTTTCATGGTCGCAGTCGGGAGTCGGAGGGCGTCCGTAGCGAGTGGAGATACGGCATCGGACGATTGCCGACTGCCGACTGCCGACTGCCGACTTTGTCCAATTCATGGCCCGTATTCTAGCACGGATCGCTTTCCACAACCTGCCTGCGTTATCCACATCTGCACCGATCGTTTGTGGATAATTCACGCGGTGGATAACTTCGAGACCCTGTTCTACAAACAGCCACACTCGCGAAAGCATAGTACGTACACGTCCATTCTACCAGAATGTGCGGGAAGCGTAGAACAGGACTTTCCACACCCTCTGGGGATAACCGGCCATTTTCGGTGGATAAGTCGCCGACATTGTGGATAATCCGTGGGTAGCGGGTGGGCGAAATGGGGATGGTCCGACCCGCTGTGGACGGTCGGCGGAGAGCATGACGTGCCGTCCCCACGATCGCGGCACATCCGCGGGTTATCCACGGGTGATGTGGATAGGTGGATAACTCCTCGACAGGTTTGGGGATGTCGTTTTTGCTTACCACCACCGCGAAAAACGGGTTATCCACAGTATCCACATCCCCTACGACGACGACGATTCTCCTGCTCCTTTTAACGAAGGGAATTGCACCAACAGGTCATTCGGTTCTCCCCAGACGAGTATGGAGCCGTGCCGCGCAATTGCAGACGCCGCCCTCGCAACGCAAAATGAGTCGTGATCGCCGGCAGAAATGCCATGGCCGATCGCGAATGACGACAGGAGCGTTATGTCGCTGATCGCAGAAAATTATTCGCCGTCTGACGTTGCGCCGGCGTCTGTTAATCTGACGGATGAGGCGGCGCGACGCGACCGCTTGTGGACCGCGAGCGTCTTCCTCTTCGCCGCCGCGTTGTTCCTCCTCCTCGCAAGCGGACATATCTACGCGCGCGATGAGGAAACGCTCTACCAGATGACGGACGGTATCGCGCTCCACGGCGAGCCGCTCGTTTCGCCCGATGTTTGGGGGATCGTCGAGAGCGCCGCTCCGAGCAAGCACGGGCTTCGTCCAACAAGTTACGGACCGGGGCAGACGCTTCTCGCTGTGCCGTGGTATTGGGCAGGTCGCGCGGTCAGCGCCTTCGGTGGGTCGGCCTACGCTGTCTATCTCAGTCGGTTCGTCGTCCTCACTTTCAATGGCTTTGTGACGGCGGCAACCGCCGCGCTGCTCTTCCGGCTCGCGCTCGCCTTCGGCTATCGGGCGCGGGTCGGCGTGGCGCTCGCCGTCTGTTTTGGTATCGCTACCTTCGCGCTGATTCAGGCCCGGACCTTCTTCGCCGAACCGCTCACGGCGCTTCTTGTGCTGCTCGCGTTCTTTCTCATGCGGCAGGCGATGAGCGCCACAACAGAGCGCCGGCGCGCGCTGCTCCTTGCCGGGTCAGGGTTCGTACTGGCGTCGGCGTTCTGGGTGAAGATTCATGCGGCGCTCTTCGTGCCGGTGCTGGCGCTCTACCTGACCTTAATGGCGTTCCCGACGTTCCGGGATGTTCTCGCGTGGCGGCGCTGGCGGACTCTGCTGGGTCGCGGGGCGTGGTGGATCGGCGGATTTATCCTGCCGACCGCCGGTCTACTTCTCTACGATCGCTGGTTGTATGGCAATCCCTTCACAACCGGCTATGGGGACAATCCGAATCTCTTTACCACGCCATTGAAAACCGGCCTGTATGGACTCCTGTACAGCAGCGGGAAAGGGATCATCTGGTACGCGCCTCCGCTGCTTTTCGCCCTGATCGGATTCACCCCCTTCATCCGGCGGTTCCCACGCGATGGGGTTGCCGTCCTCAGCGCGGCGGCAATCAATGTACTCTTCTATGCCCGGCTGCAATACTGGCATGGTGACGGGTCATGGGGGCCGCGTTATCTGCTTATCGTCCTGCCGTGGCTCCTGCTGCCGGCATTGCCGGTCCTGAACCGCCTACTCGTTCCCGGATGGGGATATGCGAAAACAGCGGCGCGCGCGGGAGCGGGAATAGTGCTACTCATCGGGATCAGCGTGCAGTTTCTCGCCATTGCGGTGAGTTTTGACGTACCGATTCTCACCAACACGAGCGAGCAGGCCCGTCACTTCACGCCATCGCAGTCGCCGATCGTCCTATCGGCGCGGATCGCCCGAAGCCGGTTTGCGGCCTGGTGGAAGGAGCAGCACCCGGCAGCGAATACGTTTCTGCTTGCGCAGGGCTTTGCGTCTGTTGAAGGGGGGAGCGCCACTCACTTCCCTCGGTGGACCTATGGCGATGCGATTGTCACGCTTAACCCGAAGGACGGAGCGGCGTTGCACGTCAAACTGACCTACTTCGATCACCGCCCCGCCGCAATGCGCGCAACCGCGACGCCAGTCACGGTCACAATCGGTATGAAGACGCTCGCGCCGGTTGATCGTCTGCCAATCGCCACAGCAAATGAGGGATTCATTCTCGCCTATGACATTCCATCCGCCATGCTCCATGCCGCCGATATGCGTCTCGCGATTCACACCCCGACGTGGAACCCGGAGCAGGCGGGGATAAGCGACCGCAATGAAGACCTCGGTATCTTCGTCAACAACCTTGAACTCTGGGCGGATGGCGTGCCGATGACTGCGGAGGAAGCGGTTCGCTTTCCGCCCGTACCCGTGACACCCCGCAACGTCTGGTTCTGGTCGAACTACCCCGAATTCCCTCATCTGCTCGACTGGTGGCCAGTGATGCTCCACGACGCGCGGCTGCCGGGCGCGCTCGCCGTCGGTGTCTCTGTGGGGATGCTTGCCTGCATCGCCCTCCTTGTTGGCGGCGCCGGTTTCTGTCTGCGGGTGGCGCGGCGTTGCGTGAACGCGCATTGAATGGGAAACTCAGCGCGTTGCGAACAGCCAGGGAGGAAAGCGTGTATCGAGGCAAAAGCGTGAGTGTCGTCATCCCGTGCTACAACGAGGAGGAAGGCATCCGTTTTGTGCTCGCGCACCTGCCCGCCTACATAGATGAAGTGATCATCGTGGATAACAACTGCACGGATCGCACGGCGGCAGTCGCGGCGGCGCTCGGGGCCCGTGTCGTCGTCGAACCGCGCAAAGGGTACGGATACGCCTATCAATGTGGCTTTCCCCATGCGCGAGGCGACATCATTGCCACGATAGACGGTGACGGAACATACCCGGCAACGGAAATCGCCCGGATGATCGAGTACCTCGACACGAACGGCGTGGACTTCGTCTCTGCGAATCGCTTCCCACTCGATCAACCGGAGGCGATGCACTGGCGGAACCGGATTGGGAACCACATCCTGACCCATGCGGCGCGGCTGCTCTACCGCATCACCATCGCGGACTCGCAGTCCGGCATGTGGGTTTTCCGCCGGCGATGCCTGGGGATGGTCCATCCGGCGGAAGGCGGAATGGCCTTCTCGGAAGAGATCAAATTGGAAGCGATCGCCGCGCCGGGCATTCATTTCGCGGAAACACATATCGCCTACGCGCCACGGATCGGGATGACGAAACTCTTCACCTTTCGTGACGGCGTCGGCAATCTCGCCTATCTCTTTCGCCGCCGTCTCCGGCCGCGTCCCATGCCCGTTGCCCCAACTACGCTCGTCCGCACGGAGGGCGCTGAACAGACCGACCGTCCGCTACCGGAGCATGGCCCGTAAAGGCGCCGACGCCAACTATCCGGGCAAACATGTAATTTCCGCATTGGAATCGCGAAAAAGACCGTTGAGTTATGCACCGTTTCGTGGATAGCGTGGATAAGTCGCTGCATCATGTGACCACGTCGTGGCGATCAGCCGAGCCAGCGATGCAGATCGCCGTGGATGCTCCAGAGGATTTGCAGAAAGGCCACTGTGAAGATCACCGAGAAGACGACGATGAAGATATCGCGCCCCGCTTTGACGGGCCGAATGATGAAGTTATAGATCGGGACGACGAACGCGCCGTAGATCACCCCGATTGCCAGCAGCACAAAGATGCTATTGAGTATGACCACGATTCTTTCCCTCATCACCACACCGACGTGCCGTGTCTTCAGGCGGAAAGTGTATCATCCCACCGCCGTTCATATCTTCCCCAAACACCCTGACACAACGCAAGGCGGCGGGGAGCATTGCTCTCCGCCGCCTTGTTGCATCTATTCGATTGTTGTTGGGATGTGGCCAGTGAGGTGAGGCGACTGCCCCGCGACAATCGGAGGGATTGCCATGTCCACGTACCGAGTATCGCACACCCACACGAGAATTGCGACCGCAACGATCTGGCCAACAGGGTCTATGCGCTCCGCTGCGCGGACATGTCGGCGCGCCCGTCATCGTTAACGGGCAGCGACATTTCCGGCGCGGCGCGGCATCGCCCGTTCAGAGCCGTCAAGTCGTCGCACCTGATCGGCGTTCACCGCAACGACCGCGATTGTCTCGCCATTCGCGGTGAATTCAACCATATAGGCATCCGGGTTGCGATGCACATCTACAATCGTGCCGGTCGCGCCTTCGCGCAATCCGCGATCCGGTAGATCGGTTATGAGCATGACGCGTTCGAATTCATCGAACATCGGGCGATCCTCCTCGGCGTACGGGGTATGCCGTGATAAGATGGGGCATGTTTGCCGCTCATGCCGTCATCGCCTCCTCGCGGGCCGCACGCTCAACGACATCTGCCAGCCACGCATTGAGGCTCTTCTGCTTACGCGCTGCGGCGATCATCGCGTCGTGGTGTACGTCAGGCGGAATGCGGAGAACCAGTTTACCGGAGAACGGCTTCTTCGGCTCTTTCCCGCGCTCGGCGCACCAATCGAGGTACACGTCAACGGAGCGATGGAACTCATCCTCGATCGCGTCGGCGCGCTCCGACTCGAAGGTAATGACATCGTCGAAGTCGATCACGTGGCCGTAGAGGATTTTCGCCTTCGTGTCGTACTCAACCTCACCCGTATAGCCCTTGTAACTCATCGTCGTCTTCATGGCCCTTGCACTCCTGCCTTTTCGAGAAACTTCCGGACATCTCTGATGCGCCCTTGCGCTGCGATGCGCCTGGGGTGCGGCACGTGGAAGACCGCGCTCGCATCGTTGAGCGCAACCACGATGCGCGATCCTTCCCGCTGCTGAATCTCCGCGCTCAAGGCCGCAAACAATCCCTCGATGTCATCCCACGGGAGCGACGCCGGAACCGGCTTCTTGAAGATCGCTTCAAGGGTCTTGCGCTGCTTCGTGTTCATGCATTGAATAGTATCATGTTTTAGTGCCATCTCCAAGCCCTAACCTCTCGCAATCGCGGGGGTCTGTTTGGCCGGAAGGGAGGTTTCGCCAAGTCAGTAAGCGGTGTCAGGTCTCTCCAGGTGGCATGCGGCAGTTGCCTCTCCGTCTTCCGGCTCCTTTCCGTCGCGCGCCATGCCGTTGCGTTCTTGACAGATAACGGTATGATACACGCACGTACGACATCCCATGCGAGCCAATGAGCCGGAACAATCAACGTGCTGCCATATCGCGGAGAACCCTATCCTATACCCCGGCATCGCAAGCAAAATAATTCGGTTGGGTGCGAGAGGAGGGTTGGAGATTACAGACACAATCGCGACGATCCAATAACGCTCAAGCAGGGAATGATTGAACGCCAGAGAAACGTAGGAGGAAACGATGGCCACAGTACCGAAACGAGGCAGGGCATCATGGGTGCGGGTGAGTGCGTTCGCGCTGCTGACGTTGATTCTCCCTTTGCTGCTCGCCGCCTGCGGCACCAGTAGCGCGACGAGCACCCCTGCCGCGTCGGCTGCGACGAAACCGGCGGCGACCACCGGGGCCGCACCGACAACGGGCGCGGCAGCGGCGACGACAGCCCCGGCAGCGACGAGCGCCCCGGCAACAGCGGGCACCACCGCATCGAGTACGACGGCCTCTGCCAGCACGACGGCGAGCGGCACGACCGCCGCGAGTAGCACGACGGCGGGCACGACGACCGCCAGCACCGGCGCGGACCCGCGTGGTGCGGCGCCGACCAAGCGCGGCGGCGGCGGTACCATCCATGTCCTCTACTGGCAGGCCCCGACGGTGCTTGATGCGCACACCGCGCAGGGCACGAAAGATCAGGCCGCGTCCCGCGTCATCGAAGAGCCACTCGCGACCACGTCCATCAACGGACTGACGCCGGACGTGCCCGTGCTGGCCAAAGAGATCCCTTCATCCGCGAATGGCGAATTGGCGGCGGATGGGATGAGCGTGACGTGGAAACTGAAGGACGGCGTCAAGTGGTCCGATGGCACGCCGTTCACGTCCGCTGATGTCAAGGCGACGTTCGATTACGTCGTCAATCCGGTGAGCGCCACGTCCTCCTTGCCCTCCTATACGAATGTCGCGAGCGTCGATGCGCCGGACGCGACAACCGTGAAGGTCACCTTCAAGGATGCGACCGCGGCCTGGTATCTCCCGTTCACGAGCTATACGGGTGTCATTTTGCAGAAAGCGCAACTCGCGCAGTGCACAAGCCCGCAGAGCTGCCCGATCAACACCAATCCGGTCGGCACCGGCGCGTACAAGGTGAAGTCCTTCACGCCGGGCGACAATGTGCAGTACGTCATCAACGACAATTACCGTGAGGCGACCGCGCCATACTACGACGCAATAGATTGGAAGGGCGGCGGCGATGCGGGCACGGCGGCGAAGGCCGTGATCGCCGGGGATGCGGATTTCGCGTGGAACCTGCAAGTGACCCCGGATATTCTCAAGCAGGTGACGGACTCCGGTAAGGCGCTCAGCCTCACGCCCGGTGGCGGCGTTGAGCGTATCCTGCTCAACTTCTCGGACCCGAACACGGATGTCAATGGCGAGAAGTCGTCGCCGCAGAGCAAGAGTCCCTTCTTCACGGACCCACTGGTTCGGCAGGCGATCTCGTATCTCGTGGACCGCGCCAGCATCGCGACGAACCTCTATGGGCCGGCCGGCAACCCGACCTGCAACATCCTGCCCGTCGTCCCGCCGCAGACAAACTCGAAGAACACGACCTGTTCCTTCGATGTGGCGAAGGCGAGCGCGCTGCTCGATCAGGCCGGTTGGGTAAAAGGCTCGGACGGCATCCGCGCCAAGAATGGCGTCAAGTTCATGGTCACCTACAGCACGTCCGTCAACGCGGTGCGTGAGAAGGAACAGCAGGTCGTCAAGCAAGCCTTCACGCAGGCCGGGATCGGCGTGGACATCAAAAACGCCGACGCCGGTGTCTTCTTCGGCAAGGGCGATAACCCGGACGCCAGCGCGCGGTTCGAGAAGAACATGGAAATGTTCACCAACTCTCCCGGTGTGCCAGATGGGGAAGCCTACTTCGAGGGGTGGACGACCGCACAGATCTCCCAGAAGTCGAACGGCTGGAGTGGCAACAATTACGAGCGCTTCAGCGATCCACAGTACGATGCGCTCGTCGCTCAACTGAAGAAGGAATTGAACCCGGAGAAGCGGGCGCAGTTGCAGATTCAGTGCAACGACTACATCGTCAGCCACTATGTGGATATCCCGATGGTTGACCGGAACTCGGTGGATGGCCGCCGTGCCGACCTCGTGAACACGAACTCGACCCCGTGGGACGTGAACACCTGGAACATCGCGTACTGGCAGATCAAGAAATAAGGACTAAGGACTGAGGACTCAGGACTGAGTGGGGAGGGGGTACGCTCCCTCCCTTCTTCATTCCGTCCATTACTCAGCGCGGCGATTGCCGCACGGAACTTGACAAACATCCGCATACCCGGTACACATAACGCCGTCATGTGAAACGAATGCTACCCGCCGGGTCTCCTTCCCGTCGGCACGCGCGGGACCGGGCTTGGGACCGTCACTTTGGGACCGACGAGAGGAGGGGCTTGGCGAAGAGGCAAGTCATCACCAACGGGTCGTGACGCATTCTCGGGCACACCGAGGAGTGGATGCGACATTGAGGGGACAATCAGGAGGAAACGATGGCTACGGTACTGAAACGAAGCAGAAAATCATGGGCGCGCGTGACCGCGTTCGCGATGCTAACCTTGATACTCCCCATGCTGCTCGCCGCCTGCGGCACCAGTAGCGCGACGAGTACTCCCGCCGCTGCCACGAAACCGGCGGCGACGACTGGTGCAGCGCCGACGACGGGCGCGGCGGCAGCGACCACCGCACCCGCCGCCGCCACGACCGCGCCAGCGGCAGCGGCCGCAACGACCGCCCCGGCAGCGACGAGTGCCCCAGCGGCAGCGGGGACCGCGCCAGCAGCGAGCACGACGGCGAGTAGCACGACCGCTGCCAGCAGCACGACAGCGGGCACGACAACGACGACCGCCAGCACCGGCCCTGACCCGCGCGGCGCGGCACCGACCAAGCGCGGCGGCGGTGGCACCTTGCACCTGCTCTACTGGCAGGCGCCGACGATTCTCAGCGTCCACCTCGCCAATGGCACGAAGGACACCGAGGCGGATCGCATTATCCACGAACCGCTCGCCGTCACCTCGATTGATTCGGTTTACCCGAATATCCCCGTCCTCGCCAAGGCCATTCCGTCCGCGGCGGACGGCTCGGTGGCGGCGGACGGCAAGAGCGTGACGTGGACATTGAAGAGCGGCGTCATGTGGTCCGACGGCACGCCCTTCACCTCGGCCGATGTCAAGGCGACATGGCAATTCATCATCAAGCCGGAGAGTGGCGCGTCCACCGTCTCCTATTACGATAATATCGCCAGCATTGATACGCCGGACGCGACGACGGTGAAGATCACCTTCAAAGATGCCACCGCACTTTGGTATGGGCCGTTCAGCAACGTCAACGGCGTCGTCGATCAGAAGGCGCAGATTGACGCCTGCACCGATATCAAGACGTGCGATCTGATCAATAAGCCGATCGGTACCGGGGCGTACAAGTTGAAGTCCTTCGTCTCCGGTGACAATGTGCAGTACGTCATGAACGACAAGTACCGCGAGGCGAACGCGCCGTTCTACGATGCGATTGATCTCAAGGGCGGCGGCGACGCAGGCACGGCGGCGAAGGCTGTTCAGACCGGGCAAGCGGATTTCGCGTGGAACCTGCAAGTGACCCCGGACATCTCCAAGCAAGTCACCGACGCGGGCAAAGTCCTCGATCAAGGCCCCGGCTTCGGCGTCGAGCAGTTGATCCTCAACCAGACCGACCCGAACAAGGACGTCAATGGCGAGAAATCGTCGCTCGCGGCGCCGCATCCCTTCCTGACCGATCCGAAGGTGCGCGAGGCGATCTCGTGGCTCGTGGATCGGGATAACATCGCCAAGACTCTCTATGCCGCTGCGAAGCCGACCTGCAACATCCTGCTCGGCATCCCGCCCGCGCTGCAGTCCACGACGAACAAGTGCGGCTATGATGTGGCGAAGGCGAACCAGATCCTCGATGCCGATGGCTGGGTGAAAGGCTCGGACGGCATTCGCGCCAAGAACGGCGTGCAATTGAAGGTTGTCATCGAGACCAGCGTCGTCCCGGTGCGCGAGAAGGAAGAGCAGATCATGAAGGTCTCCTTCCAGCAGGCCGGTATCTCGATGGATATCAAGAACGCGGACGCCGGGGTCTTCTTCGGCCAGCCCGACAACCCGGATGCGGCGCAGCGGGCGGACGGTAAAGACATTATCATGTACACGACTGGCCCGGTCGATCCGGACGCGGGGTCCTTCCTCGATAACTACAAGAGCAAGTTTATCCCGCAGAAGGCCAATGGCTGGAAGAACGGTTCGCCCGGTCGCTGGAAGAGCGATCAGTACGATCAACTGGCCACCCAACTCCTGACCGAACTGAACGTGGAGAAGCGGGCGACGATCGAGAAGCAGATGAACGACATCATCGTCACCAACTACTTCCAGATCCCGATGGTGGACCGCTACTCGAACAACGGCCACGCGAAGGAACTGATCAACACGAACTACACCCCATGGGACACGGCGACCTGGAACATCGCCTACTGGCAGAAGAAGTAGCCAGTCGTCGGTAGACAGTAGACAGATGGAGGGGGCTTCGGCTCCCTCCGTTATTTCTTGTGTGCGGCGACTCATACTCTTGCACGGTAAAGCGTGATGCCCTGCGTAGGGGCGATTCGTGAATCGCCCGCTTGCGATGGCAGGATGCTTCTGGAGGGAACGGATGATCCGGGGCGGACGGATTCTCGAATCGCCCCTACGGAAGAATGGCAGCGCCGAATGTCATGACATGCCTATCGTGAAAAAGTATCAGCCTGCACTCCTCTCCGTAGGGATTGCCCGGATCATCTCCGCGTTGCCAGTCGAAAACGGCTCGATTTTCATGTGGAACGGCGCGAACAATCGAGGCACACAAATATAGTTACTACCGGTAGAATGGCTATGGCACGTTCGTTGCTTACTTTATGTACAATCTGCTGTGGTCGCCACAGCGCCACGCGGTTGCACTGATAATGACAAGGAGGTACAGAGCGATGGTCGAGCGACGCAATGAGGGCCGCGAGGGGACGTATCTCCCGCCGACGCCCGAGAATGTCAAGCCACATGGATCGCGAGACAACGCGGTTGAGATGGCTGCGGGTGGGAAGCATGAGCGTGAAGCGCTTGAGGCGCAGGGCGAGAAGATGGCGAACCCGTCGCACGCGACCAACGATCCGGGCCGCACTGATAACCCGCTTGGTACCGGCGTTGGCTATGCCGGTGAGGGAAGCGCCGCATACGGTGAACAGGAGAAACGCATGAGCACGAATAATCCAAACAGCCCGAAGCGACCCGATGAGACCGACAAGAGCGGGACAACGCCGACGCGGCATCAGCCGGAGCAGCAGCACCAGCAGCAATCTTCATCCGGGCAGAAGCCGGGCACAGGTGGCTCCGGCAGCCAGCAGAGTACGGGCGGCATGCCTCCCACACAAGGCACTGGCAGCACCCCGCAGAGCCACACCCCGCGACCATCGAGCGCGGAGACTGACGCGCACCACGGCACAACGAACAGCCCGCCACAGTCATCCGGCACGAGCGGCACGGAGGCGAACCGGGGTACCATCGGTGGTACGCAGGATCACGGGACGGTCAAAAGCCCGCAGGGGCAGAACGTCTCGACCCAGGGGCATGGACCCACATCGCAGACATCGCCGAAGGCGGATGATACGAAGAGCGCGATGCAGGACAGGGCCACCGATGCGAAGAGCGCCGTGCAAGACAAAGCGAGCAACCTGAAGGACCAAGCGCAGGATAAAGCCAGTGATGTCAAAGACGCTGCACAAGGCAAGGCAGGAGAACTGAAAGATCAGGCGCAGGAGAAAGCCGGAGATCTCAGAGACGCGGCGCAAGGCAGGGCGAGTGATCTGCGCGACCAGGCCCAGGAAAAGATGACTGATGTCAAAGGACAGGCGCAAGGCGCCTTCA
>JBPCPB010000175.1:0-7226 GCA_050999735.1 Thermomicrobiales bacterium
AAAAGCGTATGAATACTCATCACTCGGCGCTTCCCCGATACGTGACACTTTGCGACATGCGGGTGGATGATGTGGCAGCGACACAGACGAAACTCCGGCCCTTCGCGCTCCATGTCGGCAAGCGAGACCGGCTGCTTGGCGCGCTCGCCGTCGTGCTCTCCGTGGTGGCAGTCTTCGGGCGGGCGGGCGGCATCCCGGATGTCCTCGTCTTCGTGATCGGTGGCGCGGCGCTCGCCATTCTCGCCTACGGTATCGGCGTGGCGACGGACGAACTTGGCTCGACCGCCGGGCCACGGGTCTCGGGCGTGCTGAACGCCACCTTCGGGAACATCGCGGAACTGGTGATCGCGGGCTTCGCCCTTCGCGCGGGGTTGCTGGAGATCGTGCGTGCCTCGATCGCGGGCAGCGTGCTCGGCAACACGCTGCTCGTCCTCGGCCTCTGCATGTTCGTCGGCGGTTGGCGGCACGGCGTCCAGCGCTTCTCACGCGTCGCGGCCTCGATGAACGGGACGCTGCTGCTCCTCGCCGCGACGGGGTTGATCGCTCCCGCCCTCCTGCTGACGACGGGCGTGAAGATCAATGGCAGCAAGGAGCAGACGTTATCCACCGTCGTTGCCATCGTCCTCTTCGTCGTCTATCTCGCCAGCCTCCGCTTTTACCTGACGACGCCGGAAGCGGGCGGGGAGGAACGCGCCTCCGAACCCGCGCATTGGGGGTGGGGCAGCGCGGCGATCATCCTCGCCGTGCTCGCGCTTGTCACCGCGCCGGTAGCGGACGCCTTTGTCGCGGTGCTGCAACCGACGGCGCAGGCGCTCGGACTGCCGGAACTCTTCCTCGGCCTCGTCATCGTGCCGCTCGTCGGCAACATCCCGGAGAACCTCGTTGGCCTGACCGTCTCGTGGCGCGGCGACATGGACTTCGCGATGGTGATCGCCCTCGGCTCCTCCTTGCAGGTCGCGCTGATGGTCGGGCCGGTGCTCGCGCTCGCCTCCCCCCTGCTCGGCCACCGGATGACGCTCGTCTTCGCGCCGGTGGAAATCGTCGCCATCGCGGCGGGCGCCCTCGTCACCGCCATCGTCTCCGTGGACGGCGAGAGCACATGGATCGAGGGCCTGGCCCTGATCGCCGTCTACATCATCTTCGCCGCCGCTATCTACGTCTGGCCGATTGGCGCGCTGTAAGCGGGCAATAAAGGACGGTTCGATGAACGATTACCTCACGCCAGATGCCGCGCATGCCGCACTGCTGACGATTGACACGCAGTGCGACTTCACGCTCCCTGGCGCGCCCGCGGAGATCGCCGGTACGATGGCCGTCGTGCCGAAGATGGTGCGGCTTCTGCACGCCTTCCGACGCAGTGGGAAGCCGATCATCCACGTTGTGCGGCTGTACCAGGAAAATGGTGCGAATGTGGACCTTTGCCGCCGCGCGGACATCGAGGGCGGCGCGCGGATCGTCGCGCCCGGTAGTGATGGCGCGGAGTTGGTGGACGAACTGAAGCCCACGCCGAATGTCCGGCTGGATGCGGAACGACTGCTCAACGGCGCGATGCAGGAGATCGGGCCGCACGAATGGGCGATGTACAAGCCACGCTGGGGCGCGTTCTATCAGACGCCGCTGGAAGCGCATCTGCGCGACCTCGGCGTCACGACCGTCGCGGTGTGCGGCTGCAATTATCCGAACTGCCCCCGCACCACGCTGTATGAAGCGAGCGAGCGCGACTTCCGCACCCTCCTCGCCGCCGATGCCGTCTCCGGCCTCTACGACCGTGGCGCGCGGGAGATGCGCAACATCGGCGTCACGCTCATGGATACCGATATGTGCGTCGCGTGGGTCGCCTCTTGAAATTGCCATTCGCATGATGGTTCATGGCACTCGCGCGGCGAGATCGCGGGCATTATCACGCCTGCCGGTTTCCTCCGATACCAATTCCGGGAAGGATCGTGCGGGCGACCATGCCACGATGGCATACAGCAGGAAGAGGAAGAGTGGTAGCCGCCAGTAGAAGAACTGGACATCGCCGCCGCTGAAGGCGAAGAAGACGCCACCGAGGATCGCTGACCACTGAAGCGCGGACGCCATATCGCGCACCTGAACGACTGCGAACCCGACGACGATCACGACCGAAAGCGCGAGCGCGACGGAGGCAAACGGCTTGGCACGCTCAGGCGCAACGCCGCCGAGCGCGACGATCTGCGCCGCGATGCTCTCATTCCACTGCGGCGTGCCGAGCATCGCGCTCGGCACTTTGCGCGCGTGATGGAGGAACGTCGCGTCAATGAATGCCTGCGGTGAGAGCAGCGCGAGCGGCACAATGACCAGCGTCGTCAGCGCCGCACCGGCAATGGGCGGCAGCCAGAACCGCCGGGGGATGGCGCGCACGGCCCGCCGATTATGTTCGCCCGCGTGCCACCGCTCCCAGAGCGCGATCACGAGCGGTCGCACGAGCAGGATGCCCCATGGGATGGCGAAGATGAAGCCGTACTGTTTCGTCCCCATCACCATCGCCGTCGCCAATGCCGAGCCGACGATCCGCCCCCGCGCGTAGAGCAGCACCGCCAGTGCGATCCAGAAGACGAGGAAGAAATCGAGGATGCCAAGCACCAGTGCGATTTGGAAGCCGGGCAGGAAGAGCAGCCAGAACGCCGTCAGCGACCGCGCGGGCCAGACGCCGAGAGACTGCCGCGCCAGCAGGTAGATGAGCAACGCCGTCGCGAGGTCCGCGAGGGCGAGGCCGATCCGCACATTGCCGAGCAGATAAAAGGGAATCTCCGCGAAGAGGCTACCGGGGAAATAGGTGTAGGTCGGGTAGTTTGCCACACCCGCCTGATGTTCGTAGACCCACGTCGGCACATGCGTGTAGGGGTTCATGCCATGCAGAAGAAACGAGACGCCCTGGCTCGTCGCCCAATAGACATCGCTCTTCGTGTCGCGCGTCGCCCAATCCCAGCGCATCGCGGCGCCCGCTGGCCAGACGAGCAGCCAGACGAGCCAGGTCAGCCGCTCCCACGGGATGAGCGTCAGCAGAATCAGCATGAGATTGACGAGCAGGTAGATGTTGATATGTGGGATGGCCTTCGTCGCCGTGTCGTAATAGACGAGCATCTGCCCGATCAGCAGCGCGAGCAGCACCAACCGAAACAGGTCCCGCCCCGCCCACGGCCCGCGACCGACCGGAATTGCGTTCGCCCCGTTCCCACCATCATCCATGCATGCCCTCGAACGATACGCGTTCGGCTACCCGGCGACGGAACACGATGCGTCAGCCTACCAGCCTCCATCCCTCCACACAACGACGCGCTCTCAGAAAAGAGATGGTTCGTACGGCAATGTCGAACGACGAGATGTATTCGCGGGCTAACCACAGACGATACACTACTCAGAGAGTCAACGCGATCCGCATACGAAAAGGAAACATGATATGAATGCCGGACGGGGACATCACCGCTACCGGAGCGGTTGTATCATTCCTGTCACGACAATCCCGCAACAGTGCGCGATTTCTGGTCGTGGGAGCGGATCAAAGGGAAAGAACACCCCAATCCGGCGCAGCGCGAGAACGCGAAGGGTATCTCGGCATGGGAAACGCTGGAGCGCGCACGAGCGGAAGCCCGCTCAAGCGGCGCGCAAGGAAGATGGATCGCGGAGATTGAACTATCACGTGTTCGGGGTGTACGATGTGAACAGATGGGGAAGGCCAATCATTACACACTCTGGGCCGACCCACAGGCGTTCGTGAACGCACAGCCGATGATACATCCTGTTGAGGAGGAACGGTGATGAAGAAGCCGCCATACGCGCTCTTCGACGAGTTCGGCAACGCATGGGGATGGTACCATTCCGTTGATGAGGCGTTGACTGATCTCCGTGCGCTCGTGGATCGCGGCGACGAAGCGGACGCACACGTGATGAAACTCCTCGTCTTCACGGATGAGCAATCAACGCTCCTCCTCACCGGCAGCGCGCTGATCGCCGCTGCCGCACCCGCACCCGCGCTCGCCGCCACCTGATTTTGGTTTACTCGACGCGCTCCCACGTCATGCGGGAATCCGGGGTGGTGAGGATGAGACGATTTTCGGTGAATGCGAAGAAGCGTTGCAGTTCCGTGCCGACACGGTTCGGATAGAGGCTCTGTTCCAGCAGGTGCGACACGTACCCCTCCGCCTCATGCACCGCGTAGCGGCCGCAGTAGGCGTTGTAGCCGCCGTATGCCGCCTGCACGTCTTCCGGCGTCGAGCGCCACCGATCCCCGGAGGTAAACAATGGTCGGTCGGGCCGCATCATCTGCACCGCCATATGTCCGCCCGCCGTGTACATAATCATCCCCTGCGGCGCATCCCCCAACGGATACGTCACCGCGCCATTCTCCCACACCTCCCATGACACCAGCCGGTACACCCCGACAAACCGCTCCATACACACTCCCCAGAAAACAAATGAAGCGCCAAGACACCAAGGACGCCAAGAGAAGAATATAGCGCAGAGACCACAGAGTACACAGAGGACGCAGAGTAGAGAGAAAAAATTAAGGAATCTCTCTGCGCGGGCACCCTTTGGGTAGCATGTGTCCTCTGTGTTAAGTTTTTCTCCCTCTTGGCGTCCTTGGCGTCTTGGCGGTTCAAAGTTTCTGCTATGCTGCGGGAACGTGATGCGGAGAGGCGAAGGAGGAAGCGATGGCGGACGAAGCGGGTAGGAGCGCATTGGCGTGGCCTCGGACGGTCGCGGTGATCGGCGCGGGGACGATGGGGCTGGGTGTTGCGGAGCAGTTCGCGGCGGCAGGGCTGACGGTGCGGATTACCGACCGCTCACCGGAGGCGACCGCACAGGCGTACGAGCGGTTGATGCAGCGCGTGCGGGGCCATGCCGCCGCCGGGATCGTGCCGCCGGAAGCGGTCGAACGGTGCGCGGCAGTGACCGCG
This sequence comes from Thermomicrobiales bacterium, assembly GCA_050999735.1. Lineage (GTDB taxonomy): Bacteria > Chloroflexota > Chloroflexia > Thermomicrobiales > JALYUS01 > JALYUS01. The sequence continues at coordinate 4,920 of JBPCPB010000175.1, forward strand.
AACCCCGATCTCGCCGCGACGATGGCGGATGTGGACTTCATCTTCGAAGCCGTCTTCGAGCAGCAGGACGTGAAAGACGACGTCCTCGCCCGCCTCTCCCGCGCGGCGCGGTCAGACGCGGTAATCGTCTCAAACACCTCTTCCTTCCCGATAGACGACCTCGCGGAGCATGTCCTGAACGCCGAACGCTTCCTCGGCCTGCACTGGTTCAACCCGCCCGAATGGACGCCCGGCGTTGAAGTGATCCCGCACGACACGACCGACCCCGCCGCCGTCACACGAGTCGTGGGTTTCCTGCGCGCCATTGGCAAGCGCCCGGCCGTTGTGCGGAGCGCGCCCGGCTTCGTCGCCAACCGTATCCAGAACGCCCTCTTCCGCGAGGCGCTCGCCTGCGTCGAGGACGGTCTCGCCTCCCCGCGCGAGGTAGACGAGGTCTGCCGCAGCACCTTTGGCTTCCGCATGCCCTTCTTCGGGCCGTTCCTGATCGCCGATATGGCGGGCCTCGATGTCTGGGAGAGCGCCGCCGGGACGATGGAGCGCGCCTACGGCGAGCGATTTAAGATGCCGCCCATCCTCCACGATCTCGTCGCGCAAGGCCGCCTCGGCACGAAAACGGGGGCGGGCTTCTTCACCTATACCTCCGAAGAGCGCGATCACCTGCTACTGGAGCGTGACCGCCGCTACGCTGCCCTCAACGAACTCCTCGCCCGCCTCCCACCCATCACTGCTGGCACGACTGACGAAGAAACCGATTGAACCGCAGAGACGCAGAGAACGCAGAGGGGACACGGAAGAGAAAAGGAAATAGAATACGCTTCGTTCCCCCCCTCTTTTCTCTTTTTCCTCCGCGTTCTCTGCGTCTCTGCGGTTCAATCGGTTTCAGTTGGGAGGGGTTGCTGTGGCGAGGTTGAAGATTGGCATTATCGGGTGTGGGGCGATTGCGCAGATCCAGCATTTGCCGCATTTGCGTGAGTTGAACGATCAGTTCGCGATCGGTGGCCTCGCGGACCTCTCGCCGAAACTGCTGGCAGTCGTCGGTGAGGAGTACGGCGTGCCGCCGGGGCGGCGATTCCTCGATTACCGCGAGATGGTGCGGAGCGACATTGACGGCGTGATCGTCTGCCCCTCCGTCTCGCACGCCGCGCCGAGCATCGCTGCCGCCGAGGCGGGCAAGCACGTCCTCGTCGAGAAACCGATGTGTACGACCGCCGAGGAGGCGGAGGCAATGGTCGCGGCAGCGGCGAAGGCGGGCACGATCCTGATGGTTGCCTACATGAAGCGGCACGAACCCGCCTATCAATTCGCGCAGGCGCGCGTTGCTGAGATGGCTGATGTCCGCTTCATCCAGGTCAACCATCTGCACCCAAGCAACGATCTGCACACGGCGGAGTTCAAAGTCTATCGCTTCGATGATCTCCCCGCAGGCGTCCGCGAGCAGTCGCGCGCCGAGCACGATGCACTCGTCGGCGACGCGCTCGGCTTCCAACCGGGCACCTTGCCGCACGCGATCAACGACGCCTACAGCGCCATCCTCGGCAGCATGATCCACGACATTGGCAACCTGCACGGCCTTTTCGGCCCGCCCGCGCGCGTGCTTAGCACCGAAATCTGGGCGGATGGCCGCGCGATCAGCACCGTCCTCGAATACGCGGATGGCAAGCGCGCCGTTTGCTCGTGGGTAGATTTGCCGGACCTCTGGGACTTCAAGGAGACGCTGGAAGTCTATGGCTCCCGCGAGCGCGTCCTTGTCTCCTTTCCGACCGGCTTCGCGCGCGGCCTGCCGTCGTATGTCACGCTGCACGGCATGGACGCCGACCGCACGGCATGGCGCAAGGAATATGCCTGGCACGACAATCCATTCAAACTCGAACTGCTGCACTTCGGCCACTGCATCCGCACCGGCACGCAACCAATCACGCCGGGTAGCCAGGCCGTCGCCGATGTCCGTCTCGTCGGTGACATCGTCAAGACGTATCTCAAAACACAGGACTGAGGAGCCTTGGCAAGCCTCACCCCCGGCCCCTCTCCATCGCTCTGAGATTTATGGCATGCTTGGCGTCCGTCTGGCGATAGAGAGGGGAGGGGAAGGGAATTGAGGAGTTATTTTCTCTATTGCTCCCCTCTCTATTGCTTGACGGCAATAGAGAGGGGGCTGGGGGGTGAGGTTCCATGCCACTTCAGGTTTTTGATTACCGCACCGATGTCAAAAACATCTTCATCACACCGGAGATGCGGGCGCGCATCATGCGGAGGGAGCGGGGCACGATCAGCCCCCGCCATACCCCCAACCTAGGGCGCGAGGTGTTC
>JBPCPB010000233.1:0-8578 GCA_050999735.1 Thermomicrobiales bacterium
CGACTGCGGCAGAGGTAATCAGCACGAGCACGCCGGTCGCGTACGCGCCCCCCTGCTTGTCCACGTCGGCGTGGAAGAGCAGCGTGATCGCGAAGGAGACCGCCGCGAAGACGAGCACGAGCGGGCGGACGGCCCGCGCCCACTCCGGCGCCATCCCGTAGCGGGGCAAGTAGCGCGGCACGAGATTGAGCAGGCCCGCCATCGCCGATGCCCCCGCAAACCAGAGGATGCAGATCGTGCTCACGTCGTAGACCGTGCCGAAGCCGCTGCCGAGATATTGATGTGCGACGTAGGCGAGCGCCCGCCCATTCGCCGCCCCGCCGGGCTGGAACGCATCGGCGGGGATCAGCGTGATCGTCACGAAACTCGTCGCGAGCAGGAAGACGCTCATCACAAGCGCCGCCGTCAGCAACAGTGCGCGCGTGTTGCGGATACGCCCGGCGGGATGTGCGGGATCGTCGCTGCTCCCGCCCCGCACGAGCGGCATGACGGCCACCCCCGTCTCGAAGCCCGAAAGGCCGAGTGCGAGCTTGGGGAAGAGCAGCAGCGAGACGCCGACCATCGCCAGCGGGCTGGCGTGCGCGGTCGTCAGTGCATGCCGCCAGTCGGTGACGACGGTGGGATGGTGGATCACCTGCGCGAGCGCGACAACAACGACGACGAGGTTGAGCGCAAGATAGATCGCCACCAGGCCGACCGCGATGCCGATCGCCTCGCCGAACCCCTTGAGGAAGACCGCACCCAGGAGGGCGACGAGCACGAGGGTGACGAGCACACGTTGACCGTGCAGCACATGCGGAGTGTAGGGGTTCTCAATCAGGTGGGCGGTGGCGTCGGCGGCGGAGAGGGTGATCGTGATAACGAAGTCGGTGGCGGCGAAGCCGAGCAGGCAGAGGACGAAGAGCTTGCCCGGCCACCACGGGAGCAACCGCTCGAGCATGGCAATCGAGCCTTGACCATGCGGACTCTCGGCGGCGACACGACGGTAGACGGGCAAGGCGCCGGCGAGGGTGACGACGACGAGGACGAGCGTGGCGATCGGGGAAAGGGCGCCAGCGGCAAGCGCGGCGATGCCGGGTTGGTAGCCGAGGGTAGAGAAATAATCAACGCCCGTGAGGCACATCACCGCATACCAGGGCTTCTGGGCATGGGCGCCCTCGTGGGCATGAGGACCCTCGGCATGTTCGGTCTCGCCCTGGAGAAACCAGTGAGTAAGAGCCTATCCGGGAAGTGAACGTGCATGACGCAGTTTGCGGTAAATGATCAAACAGGCAGCCAGTTGGACGAAGCCCAGGTAGTTCGCTCCCTTCTTCTCCCACCGGATCAGCAAGCGCCGGAAACGATTGAACCAACTGTGGCTCGCCTCCACACCCAGCGTCGTGGCGGGTGGCGCGCCGGATCGCCCGGCGGCGGTATCGGCTCTGCCGCGCTGCGCTTCGGCGGGATGTGCGGCACATACCCGTGTGCGACCGCCCGCTCCCGGCACCCCACCGTCGCATAGCCCCGATCCAGGCAGAGATGCCGCTCCTGCGTCGTCTCTGCCGTCGTCGCATCCCGCTCCGCTTCCGGCAGAGCGACGATCATCTGCGCAGCCAACAGATCGCCCAACTTCTTCATGTCCGTGCGGTTCGCCCCCGACAGCACCACCGCCAGCGGGATGCCGCTCCCCTCAGTCAGCAAGTGCCGCTTGCTGCCACACTTGCCTCGGTCGGTCGGGTTCGCTCCCGTCGCTTCCGCCTCTCCGGCCCCCCTTTTTTCCCCAGTGGGGCTTTGATGATGCAGCCGTCGGCCGCCTGCCACTGCCAGTCCAGTCCCACCGCGTCGTCGTACACCGCCAGCAGGTGTCCCCATGTCGCCGCCAGGCAGCCATGCGCGATCCACTCCTGGAAGCGGTCGTGGACGGTGGACTTCGCGCCGAACCGGCGCGGCAGGCTCTGCCACTGCCCGCCATTGCGTGCCAGCCAGATCAGTCCATTGAAGAGCGCGCGGTCGTCGGTGCGCGGACGACCCGGCTTCTTGCGCGGTTTCTTGATGACGAGCAGGGGGGCCAACTCCGCCCAGAGGGCATCGTCCACCTCCCAGATCGTCGGATCGTCCTTGGGTTTCTCTTCAGTCGGGGCAGCATTGTTTCTTTTCATACCCTATTCTACCACTTCTCGGATAGGCTCTTAGCTCGACTTTCCCCATTTCGACGGAGGGGCCAATCGTGTCTCCCCTTGTCGAGTCAGCAGTTCTCGATCGTGCGAAGACTTTTCGTATCTCACCCCTGGACACCGCTATGCGAAAAGTCAGACCCGGAGACGACCGTGCCACTGAGGAGGCCCGAGACGCGGTTGAGACAGGCAGTGGTCGCTTGGCGATTGCCAACACCGGATGGATACGCTGCTGATCAAATGGGGAAAGTCGAGCTTAGTTTAGCGTGGTGGCTCATCGAAGGAGCGATCATCGCGAAAGAGCACATCCGTCGCGACCAGCGCACGAGAAATGAGGAATGACCGTTCAAGTAGGCGCGACTCTGTCCCCTGTTTCGTTCTCACAATAGTCTATATCGCTATAACACAAAAGGGATGAAGCGGCGGGTCCGTCGCATGTATGCGCGGTAATGCTCACCCAACTGCTCACACAGCAACTGTTCCTCCAGGCGCACCCGATAAAGGTGACCGGCCACCGCGCACACCATGATCGCGACGAGGCTTGCCCCGTTCGTCATCGCGAGGCCGATCCCGATACAGGTTAGTAGCGTGCCGCTGTACGCGGGGTGACGGATAGAGCGATACAATCCGGTGTCCACGACCCTCTGCCCTGCTCGCACGGCGAGGTCGCGCGTGAACGATGCCCCGAGGGTGCGAATCGCATACCACCGCAGTGCCACGCCCGTGAGCATGAGGAGGATGCCGACTGCGAACACGAGCACGCGGAATGGTGTGATCGTGGCAGCGGGAAGTGCCCAGGCGCAGGAGATGGCGAGGAAGACACCGACCCACAGCGAGCCGGTCAACGCCGCTTGCGAGCCGCGATCCCGGCGCGTGGCAGACGCATGGGAACGCTGTTTGACCCCGCCGATCAACTCGGGGATGAGCCAGAGGTAAAAGGCGATCCAGAAGACGATCGCGTAGCCACGGGTGAACGGGAGTGGAGTAATCATTACGACGCCTTCTCTCGGGCAACGGGCGACGATAGGACGGTGCGTTGCGTTCGTTGAGAGTAACACAACCAGTCGCAACACGCTTGGCAAAGAGGAGCGCAGGGATCTGTCGGTCAATCTGTGCTTTCCGGTACTTTCCCTCGTGGCGATGCTTCTCCAACCACTCGCCGTTGATCTGGTATCCGGCGATTGTTGCCACCACCGTCCGGATCACGAACGTCGCCATCGTGACGACGGTGAAGGAAAGAAGGACGCCGGTACCGCGCGAACCGCAAGGCGCGAGCCGAATAAACTTGTTCGTGTAACCCTCTCATGATAGTATGTATTTTGCATCAAGACGTATTTGACGTCCTATACAGTGCATGCCCCACGGGTCTGAGCCCATCCTTTTTCTCGAAGGAGAGAGACATGGGGACGAATATATTACCGGCCCAACGTGACCTCACGCAGCAGCTCGAAAATACCGGGCCTCTATGCCACAGTGAGGTGCAGCCACGGTTTCATATTCAGTCCCGTGATCGGTGATCTCCTCGCCCGCTGTATCATCGGTGCCGACGCGATACCGGAGATCGAACCCTTCCTCCATTGTCGGTTCGCGCGGAGCCGGTTAGTCCGGTCCCGGTTCACGTACGGCAAGAGTTACCTGGGATAGGAGCAAAAGAGGGAAATCCATGAGCAGCGCGGATGTAGTGATCATCGGTGGAGGAATCAGTGGCACGGCCGCCGCGTACGAACTCGCCCGCGCCGGGGTGCGGGTAGTGCTCGTAGAGAAGGGTGCGCTGGCGAGTATGGCCTCCGGCTGGACGCTCGCCGGGGTGCGTCAATCCGGTCGGCACTCGGCGGAACTACCCCTCGCGCAAGCGGCCGTGCGGCGCTGGATGACGCTCGACGCGGAACTGGACGCAGAGACCGAGTACCGGCAGGAGGGCAACCTGCGCTTGGCACGGACACCGGATGAGGTGCCAGTCATCGCGGCGATGGCGCGTGAGCAACGAGCGCGCGGGCTCGATCTCACGATCCTGCCGGACAACGCCGCCGTCCGCGCCGTCGCGCCCGCCATTGCGGAGACGGTCCTCGCCGCCAGTTTCTGCCCAACGGACGGCCACGCCAATCCCACACGGACGGTCCGCGCATTCGCTGCGGCGGCCGAGCGGCACGGCGCGGCGATTCTCACCGAGACGGCGGTGACGGGGATCGACACGGCGGGCGGCGCGGTGCGCGGCATCGAAACGACGCGCGGCCCGATCGCCGCGGACATCGTCATCAACGTCGCGGGCGTCTACGCGGACCGCATCTGCCGGATGGTCGGCCTCGATCTGCCATTACGGACTGCGCACGTTGCCGCGATCCAGACGGTTCCCGGGCCGTCGTTCATCACTCAGGTGATCGGCGTGGCGAATGCCGACTTCGCCGGGCGGCAGGAAGTGAGCGGCGCGTTCCGCATGACGGGCGGGGCGGGACCGTGGCAATGGCCGCCCGGGCCGCTCGCCGCGGAGGATGTCCAGCCACCGATCAGCGCGGTTGCTCCCGTGCTAGGGCGTGGATGTGCGATACTACCCGCACTGCGAGCGATGCGCATCGCCCGGATATGGGGCGGCCTGCTCGACATGACGCCGGATGGGCTGCCGGTGATCGAGGCAACGCCCGTGACGGGCTTCATCGTCGCGGCGGGGTTCTCCGGCCACGGCTTCTGCCTCGGGCCAGTCACGGGTCGCGTGCTGTGCGAACTGGCGACGCGCGGCGCGGCATCACTGCCGCTGGAGCCATTCCGGCTCGCGCGCTTCGCTGGCATGCAAGCGCGGGTAGCGCCGACGCTCCACGGCTGAGGCATGTCCATTCGCTGTATGGGAAGGATGGGGAGATGAGCGAGCAACAGCGAGTCACACGGCGATCCTTGCTGCGCTGGGCGAGGGCGGCGGGCGCGGCAGCGGCGGCGGGGAGCGTCCTCGCGGCATGCGGCGGCGCGAAGTCCGCGCCGAATCCCGGCACGAGTGCCCCGACCAGCGCGCCGACCACGGCCGCGGCCAACCCGACGAGCGCGGCCGGGACAGCCACATCCGGCAGCCCGGGCGCGACGCCCGCCGTCGCGGCGACCACCGGAAGCGGCACGGCGGCGACCGGCGGTTCGACGAGCGTCGCGGCCATCACCGGCCTGCCCACCCCGATCACGACGCGCATCCCCCCCCCCGCCGGCAAGCGGGACCTGATCCTCGCGCAGGGCGCGGACATCACGACGCTCGACCCCCACCTCTCGACCACCGGCAATGACGATAACGCGACCTTTAATCTCTACGATAATCTGACCTTCCGCGATCTCGACTACTCGCTCAAGCCGATGCTGGCGACCGAGTGGAAGGCGACGGGCGACAAACAGTGGACGTTCAAACTGCGGCAGGGCGTCACGTTCCATAACGGCGACGCCTTCACGTCGGCCGACGTGAAGTTCACCATCGCGCGCACCTACGACCCGAACGCCAAGACGCTCGTCTCGACGATCTTCACGACGGTGGACACCATCCAGACGCCGGACGATGCCACCGTCGTCTTCAACACCAAGGATCCGGACCCACTGCTGCCCGCGCGGCTCGCCAACTACGGTGGCCAGATGATGCCGGCGAAATACTTCCAGCAGGTGGGAGCGGCGGGGTTCGGCGCGAAACCGGTCGGCACCGGGCCGATCACGTTCGTCGAGCAGGTCAAGGACGATCACACGACATTCGCCGCGAATAAGGAGTATTGGGGCGGCGCGCCGGGCTACGACCGCGTCATCTTCCGGCCCCGGCCGGAGACGGCGGCGCGCATCGCCTCCCTCCTCTCCGGCGAGTCTGACATCATCGCCAACGTGCCGCCGGACCAGACGGACCAGATCAACAAGGGGGGCAAGACGCGGACGGAGGGGGCGCTCTTCGATGGACTCTACGTCCTCGCTGTCAATTCGAAGGTGCCGCCGCTCACGAACAAGTTCGTCAAGCAGGCACTCTCCTACGCGACGGACCGCGCCTCCATCCTCAAGGAGATCTGGCGCAACCAGGGCAGCATCCCGAATGGCGCGATTTCCCGCGGCGATTTCGCCTACGACCCGAGCGTCCCGCCGCTGGCGTACGACCCGAATAAGGCAAAGGACCTGCTCAAGCAGGCGAACTACAACAACGAGGAAATCATCATCGAGACGACTCAGGGTTACCTGCCGAACGACCGCCAGATGGCGGAGGCGATCGCGCAGATGTGGAAGGCGGCCGGCATCAACGCGAAGGTCGAACTGATCGAAATCTCCGTCCGGGCGCAGAAGAACACGGCGAAATCCTTCAAGGGGCTCTGGTGGAGCGATCCGGGGAGCACGACGCAGGACCCGGACGGCATGCTGTGGCGGCTCCTCGGCCCCGGCGGCCCGCAGGATTACTGGCGCGATCCGGAGTTCGACACACTCGGCGCGGAGGCGCGCGTCTCGCTCGATCCAAACCTGCGGCAGAAAGATTACCGGCGCATGGACGAGATCTTCCGCGAGAACTTTCCCTGGGTGCCGATCATTCAGCCATACACCTCCTGGGGCGTAGCGAATTACGTCAACTTCAAACTCTACGGCACGCTCAACCTGAATCTCCGCAAGGAGATCACCAGCTTCGTCACGGGCTGAGGGCGGGCACATGGGGAATTTCCTGCTCCGGCGCCTCATCCGCACAGTGATCGTGCTCTGGGGCGTCAGCACGATTGTCTTCGTCGTCACCCGGCTCTCGGGCGATCCGATTACGCTCCTCCTGCCGCCGGACGCACCGACGGTGGTGGTGCAGCAGGTGCGAGACCGGTACGGCCTCAATGACCCGCTGCCGGTGCAGTATGGCGCCTTCCTCGGCCACGCGGTGCGGGGCGACCTCGGCGATTCGCTCCGCTTCCATCAGTCCGCCGTCCGGCTGACGCTGGAACGGCTCCCCGCGACGCTCATCCTCGCTCTCTCCTCCTTCGTCTTCGCGGTGGTCATCGGGCTGCCGCTCGGTATCCTGGCAGGCGTGCGACCGCGCGGCTTCGTGGATAACCTGACGATGACGATCGCGGTGATCGGCCAGGCGCTGCCGACCTTCTACCTCGGCATCCTGCTCATCCTCTTTTTCTCCGTGCGCTTCCACTGGCTTCCTGTTGGCGGGCGAGGCGGCATCTCCCACCTCGTCATGCCGACGATCACGCTCGGCACCTACGCGATGGCCTCCATCGCCCGGCTGACACGCTCCTCGATGCTGGAGACGATGGGGCAGGAGTTCATCCGCACGGCACGGGCGAAGGGGTTGGCGCCGCGTGTGGTGACGATCACGCACGCTTTCCGCAACGCGCTCATTCCCGTGATCACGATCATGGGGTTGCAATTCGGCGCGCTCCTCGGCGGCGCGGTCGTGACGGAGACGATCTTCTCGTGGCCGGGGATGGGGCGGCTGGCGATCGACGCGGTCCGGAACCGCGATTATCCCGTCGTCCAGGCGACGGTCTTCATCGCCGCCCTCGCCTTCGTCCTCGTTAATCTCGCGACGGATCTCCTCTACGGGCGGCTCGATCCGCGTATCCGCACAGCATGAAGGAGAGACGGATGGTCGCATCGGGCAATACCGCACACCCCGTCGGCGGCCCGACCGCCCTCCCCGTCCTCGCGGACGAGACCGTGTCGCGCGTCGCACGACGGCGGCGTCGCCGCATCCCGCTCCCCGTCTGGTTCTTTCTCGGCATCCTCGCGCTCATCGTGCTCACGGCGGCCTTCGCGCCCTTCCTGGCGCCCTACGACCCGACCGTCGGCGCGCTCTCCGGACGTCTGGCGAAACCGACGTTCCTCTCCGGCGATTCCACCTACCTGCTCGGCGCGGACGCCCTCGGGCGCGATGTCCTCTCCCGCATGCTCTGGGGCGCCCGCATCTCGCTCACTGTCGGCTTTGCGGCCGTGCTCGTCGGCGGCATTTCGGGTTCTTTCCTCGGGTTGCTCGCGGGCTATTTCGGTGGCTGGCTCGATGAAACGATCATGACGTTCGGGGATATGCAACTCGCCTTCCCCTTCATCCTGCTCGCCATCGCCGTGATCGCGGTGCTCGGGCCGTCGCTGCGGAACCTGATCATCGTCGTCGGCATCAGCGGCTGGGTGACCTACGCCCGGATTGCGCGGGCCCAGGTGCTCGCGGTCAAGGAACAGGAGTTCGTGACGGCGGAGCGCGCCATCGGTGGGACGGCGAGCCGCATCCTCTTCCGCCATATCCTGCCGAACATCGCCGCCTCGCTGATCGTCGTCGCCTCGCTCGATCTGGCACGGACGATCATCCTGGAGAGTACGCTCTCCTTCCTCGGCCTCGGCGTGCAGCCGCCGACTGCCTCGTGGGGCGGGATGCTCGGTGAGGGGCGTGAATACCTGAACACGGCATGGTGGATCAGTACCTTCCCGGGTATCCTGCTTACTCTAACGAC
>JBPCPB010000327.1:0-3541 GCA_050999735.1 Thermomicrobiales bacterium
GGAAAAAGTCTGGGGGAGCAGGCTTCATCCTGCCAGACGCTTGCGGGCTGAAGCCTGCTCCACCAAGAAAATCTTCGCCATCTGTGTAATTCCTATCAGAATTGAGCGTTTTCGGCATAATGGATACAAGGAACGGCAGATGTGTGGTACACTGTCTGTACAGTCTGGGGTTGGCACGACTTCGCGGCATGGGACGTGGAAGGAGCGGGCGATGGTCGAGATCGAGGGCGGGATCAGGACACTGCTGGCGGAGCTGCCATTCGATCACCCGCGCGAGGCGTGTGGAGTGTTCGGCATTGTCGCGCCCGGCCTCGATGTCGCGCGCATCACGTATTTCGGTCTTTACGCGCTCCAGCATCGCGGCCAGGAGAGCGCGGGCATCGCGGCGGCGAGCGGCGATCCGGGTGCGGAATTGCGCGTCCACACGCGGATGGGCCTCGTCGCCACGGCATTCGACGAGCAGATTCTCCAATCACTGGCGGGTACGCTCGCCATCGGCCACACGCGCTACTCGACGACGGGATCGAGCGTCGCGTGCAATGCCGGGCCGGTGCTTGCCCACAGTGATCTCGGGCCGATCGCGGTCGCACATAACGGCAACTTGACGAACGCGGCGCTGCTCCGCGCCGAACTGGAGACAGCGGGCGAAACGTTCGAGACCTCAACAGACTCCGAGGTCCTGACCCGCGTCATTGCGCGGGCGCGCGGCGCGACGATGGGCGAGCGCATCCGCGCGGCGATGGAGCGTTTCGAGGGCGCGTACAGCCTCGCCATCTTGACGCCAACCGCGGTCTTTGCCGTGCGCGATCCGCTCGGACTCAGGCCGCTCTCAATCGGGCGGCTCGACGGTGGCTGGGTCGTTGCCTCGGAGACCTGCGCGCTGGCAACGACCGGTGCGGCATTCGTGCGTGATGTCGCGCCCGGCGAAGTCGTCCAGATTACCGCCGAGGCCGGGCCGGAAAGTTTGTCACTCAAGCCCGGCGCGCGCGACGCCCTCTGCGTTTTCGAGTTGATCTACTTCGCGCGGCCCGACAGCAAGATGGGCGGCGAGCGGATTCATCTGCTGCGGCAGCGGATGGGCGAGGAGTTGGCGCGCGAGCACCCCGCTGATGCGGACATCGTTGTGCCCCTGCCGGACAGCGCGATCCCCGCCGGTATTGGCTACGCGCGGGAGAGTAACCTGCCGTATTCGGAAGCGCTGATTAAGAACCGCTATATCGGGCGCACCTTCATCCAGCCGGATCAGCATCTGCGTGAGGTCGGCATCGCGCTCAAATTCAATCCGCTGCCCGAAGTGCTCGAAGGGCAGCGGGTCGTCCTCGTGGATGATACGATCGTGCGCGGCACGACCAGCCGCCCGATTGTCCAGTTGCTGCGCGATGCCGGCGCAAAAGAAGTGCATATGCGTGTCCACGCGCCGCCGATCCTCTGGCCCTGCTTTATGGGCGTGGATTTCGCCTCCCGCAGCGAGTTGATAGCGGCGCGCTTCGATGCGGATGTCGCCGAGATTGGGCGGCAAATCGGCGTGGACTCGCTGGCCTATCTGTCGCTCGATGGGCTGTTCCGGGCGATCGGCCAGCCGCGCGATGGGTTCTGCACCGCGTGCCTGACCGGCGAATACCCCGTGCCGCTGTACGATGTCGCCAGCAAGTTTTCGCTGGAGCGGCCCCTGGCAGATGTCGCTGGGCATGCCGCGCGCTAGGCATTGAACCCGATGGAACCGACCTGGTTACGATTGCGCTCCGCCCCTGAACGGCAGCGTGCCTATCTCCTGCGGAGCCGCGTCATCAAGGCGATCCGCGCGTTCTTTGATGCGCAGGCGTTCGAGGAAGTCGAGACGCCGCTTCTTGTCGCCGCGCCGGGCATGGAGCCATATCTCGATGTCTTCGAGACCCGCCTGACGACGGCACGCGGTGCATCGCATCGCGCCTTCCTGACGACCTCGCCCGAATACGCGATGAAGAAATTGCTCGTCGCCGGATTGCCGCGCATCTATCAGATCTGCAAATCGTTCCGCAACGGCGAAGAGATTAGTCGCGGCCACAATCCGGAGTTCACGATCCTCGAATGGTATCGCGCGCAGGCCGACTACCGGGCGATGATGGCGGATTGCGAGCGCCTCCTCCTCGCCATCTGGCGGGCCGTCCATCCTGACGCCGCTCCCGATGCGGAACCGGCGCTATCGGTCGGGGACGAGCAGATTTCGCTCAGATCGCCGTGGGAGCGCCTCTCGGTGCGGGACGCATTCGCGCGCTACGCCTCCCTCGATCTCGATGCACTCAGCGACGCCGCAACGATGCGCCGAGCGCTCGCGGCGCGCGGCTATCAAGTGTCCGACGCGACGACGTGGGAGCAGGGGTATCACCAGATCTTCCTCAATGAAATCGAACCGCGTCTTGGGCGGCCGAGGCCAACAATCCTCTCTGACTATCCCGCGTCTCTGGCGGCGCTGGCACGGCGCAAAGCGGACGACCCGCGCTATGCGGAGCGGTTCGAGTTGTATATCGCGGGCATCGAACTGGGAAATGCCTTCTCCGAGTTGACGGACGCCGACGAACAACTGGCGCGCCTCGAAGCCGAGCGTGCCGAGCGCGCCGCGTTGGGCAAGACGCTGTACGACATTGATGCCGACTTTATCCGCGCCCTCCGCGTCGGCATGCCGCCGTCGGCGGGCATCGCCGTTGGCGTTGACCGATTGGTCATGCTGTTCGCCGGCGTAGACGCCATTCAGGAGACGCTCTGGTTTCCGGCGAGCGACATCTTCGGCGCGTAAACACCCGACGATCAGGCATTGTGTATACTGGCGGCAACTGAGAATGGCTCGGCTCCTCCCGTTCCGGCGGGCGGATGCGAAGGAGGAATTATGGCACTGATTTCGACATCGGAGTTCAAGCGCGGCACGACCGTCATTTTTCAAGGCACGCCGCATCAGATGGTGGAAGTGGATTTCGTCAACCCCGGCAAGGGGTCCGCATTCTTCCGCACGAAACTCAAGAGCCTGCGGACGGGGCGTGTCGTGGACTTTACCTTCAAATCGGGTGAGACGATTGAGGATTACGCCATCCGCAACGAGGATATGCAGTACCTCTATCAGGAGGGTGAGGACTTCTTTTTCATGAACCAGAACAGTTTCGAGCAGGTTTCCGTGCCGCGCGAGGTGCTCGGCACAATCGCCAATTTCCTGCGCGAAGGCGAGACCTATGAACTGCTGGTGCATGAGGCGGAAGGCGTCGGCATTCGTCCGCCGAAGCGCGCGATCGTCACCGTGACCGAAGCCGAAATCGCGGCGCGCGGCAACACCGTGCAGGGCGTCAATAAGGCGGTCACGGTGGATACGGGAGCGACGGTCAGTGTCCCGGCCTTCGTCAAAGAGGGTGACCGAATCGCCGTCAACCCGGAAACCGGCGACTACATCGAGCGCGTCAACGACTAACTCCGCGAAGAATCATTGTCGAAACCGGATCACCGCAAAGAGCGCATAGACGCAAAGAACGCAAAGAGAAAAGAGGGACTGTTTTCTCCCCTCTTCTTTCTTGTATTC
>JBPCPB010000320.1:0-12041 GCA_050999735.1 Thermomicrobiales bacterium
TTGTCTCGCTGTTATCGTCATCTGCGGCGCGGCTGCACAGGTCGTTCGCGGACACTTCCGTCCATTGAGGCCGATTGATCTGGCAGTGGTTTTCGTGATGTTGCTCTTCGTTACGCTCATGGATCTCGTCCCAACGGGTATGCAGCTCGGAAACTTCTACTCAATATTCAACGTCTCTGGGGCTGTATTTGTTGCCACGGCGATTGGGTACGGCGCGATCACCGGGATTATCGCCGCAACGATTGGAATGCTCATCACCGAGGTGTTTGCGCGACGCGAGGCACAGAAGTTCGTGTTCAACGTCGCGAGCTTTATCGCCGCAACGGGGTTATCGGGGATCGTGTACCAGATCCTCGCCGGTGATACGACTCATGTACCGTTGGCGAATAGCAAGACAGCGGTTGCCGCGCTGATCGCTTCGCTCGTGTACCTTATCGTGAATAATGGCTTGTTCGCGTTTGTGGTTGGCGCTGCAATTGGCAAGTCGCCTCTCTCGGTCTTCCTTGCCAATGCTCCGGGGCAACTGTTGCAAAACATCACGTTGCCGCCAATTGGCTTATTGTTGACGACGGTGCGAGAACTCAGCCCGCTGACGGTGCTCATTGCGCTTATCCCGTTGCTCGGCCCGTACATCGCGATGCGCGGCCACCGTGCGATACAATTACAAATCCAGCGGACGATTGAGGCGCTGGCGGACACGGTAGACCGCCGGGATACGACGACCGCGCAGCATTCAGAGCGCGTGGCAAACTATACGCAGCAGATCATTGACGAACTCGGCACGATCCGCTTCGCGGAGGCCGAGGCGATCATCCTCGCGGCGCGCGTCCACGATCTCGGTAAGATCGCTATTCCCGATGCCGTGCTGCTCAAGCCCGGCAAGCTGGACGAGGGCGAATACTGGCTGATGCGCCAGCATCCGATCGCGGGGGACGACATTCTGCACGATCTCTCGATCTACAAAGATAGCCTCGGTGTCGTCCGCCACCATCACGAGCGATACGACGGGAGAGGATACCCGGATGGCATCAAGGGCGAGGAGATTCCGCTCGGAGCGCGCATCGTCTCAGTAGCAGACTCGTACGATGTGATGACCTCCGACCGTCCGTATGCCCGTGCCCGCACGGTTCGCGAGGGAATCGAAGAATTGATTGCCTGTAAGGGCACCCACTTCGATCCGAAGGTCGTGGACGCCTTCGTCCGCGTGCTCGAACGGCAACAACGCTTTGAACCAGCGGAGGCTCTCGTCCCCACGCGCTCACCCGTCTCAACGACGATGGCCTCTTAAACTCAGGACGTACGCAATTGGATGCATTTTCTTGGTGGTAGCAGGCTTTCCAGCCTGCCTTTCGAGACGGGACGGCAGGCTGGAAAGTCTGCTACCTCCGGGGTTTCTCTCGCGAACTGTGTAACTCCTAAACTTCTCAGCCATCAGGATACCAATAATACTCCCGCTTCCACGCGCATCGTCTTTCACCGCAGCCGTGTCGTCATCGCACTATTGCGGTCGCGAACGAATATCAGGTTTCGGCGGCGTGCTGCGTGCTATACTCCGGTCACTTGTTGCGTGGAGTTGCGAATCGTCGGAGGTGAATAGGATGGGGCAGCGGATGAAGGGCGGGCACGCGGTCGTCGCGACGCTTGAAGCGAACGGTGTGGACACAGTATTCGGCATTCCGGGGGTGCATACGCTCGATATTTACGACGCGCTGTACGACAGCCGTATCCGGCACATTCTCGCGCGCCACGAGCAGGGCGCGGGCTTTATGGCCGATGGATATGCGCGGGCGACGGGAAAGCCGGGTGTCGCGATTATCATTACCGGGCCGGGCCTGACGAATGTCAGCACGCCCGTCGGGCAGGCATACACCGATTCGTCGCCCGTGCTGATTATTAGCGCCGAAGTCGAACGCGAGAATGCCGCCCGGATGCGCGGCAATCTGCACGACTTGCACGACCAACTCGGCCTGATGAGCCACCTGACGAAATGGAACACGCAAGTCAACGATGTCGCGGAGATCCCGTGGGCGATCAACGAAGCGCTCCGGCAAATGCGCACCGGCAGGCCACGTCCGACGCATGTGCAGGCGCCGATTGACGTGCTCGCGGAGGAAGCCGAAATCGAGATCACCGCCGCGCCGGAGGGCATTCGCCGCCGGCCCGAGCGGGAAGCGATTGACGCGGCAGTCGCCGCAATCCAAGCCGCGAAGAAGATCGTCATTTACGCGGGCGGCGGCGCCGTGCAGAGCGAGGTGGACGGCGCCCTGACCGAACTCGCGGATGCGCTCGATGCGCCGGTGATTACCTCGACGCCCGGCAAAGGCGCGATCCCGGAGGATCATCCACTCTCCTTCGGTGTCGCCTACTATGGCTGGAGCAGCACAATCGAGGACCTCTTGCGCGAGAGTGATCTCTGTATCGTCGTCGGCAGCAAACTCGGCGCGATGAGTACAAATCAGTGGAGCCTTCCCCTGCCGAAGCGGATCATCCAGATTGACATTGATCCCACCGAACTTGGTCGCAACTACCCCGCCGACGTGAAGGTGCAGGGAGACGCGCGGCTCGCGGTGGAGATGCTGCTCGATGCCATTCGCGCGAATGGCGGCCCCGCGCAGCGATGGGTACGCGAAGACCTCGCGCGGCGTCATGCGGCAGCGGTTCCGGTGCGTGAGACGCAGTATCAGGACTATATTGACGCCCTCCGCGCCGCGTTGCCGCGCGATGGGATCATCACGCACGACATGACGATGTTCTCGTACGAGTGTCATCCACGCTTCCCCGTCTACGGCACGCGGACGTATCTCACGCCGCATGGCTACGGGACGCTCGGCTTCAGTGTCCCGGCGGCGATTGGCGCGAAGATCGGCGCGCCAGATCGTGAAGTCGTCGCGGTCGTCGGCGATGGCGGCTATCAGTTCACGATGGAAGAACTCGCCGTCGCGATTCAGCACGATGTCACGCTGCCTATCGTCATTTTCAACGACAGCACGTACACGGCGGTCAAGCGCGGGATGGACGCCTCGCAGCGCTATGTCGGCGTTGATCTCGTCAATCCGGATTACGTCAAACTGGCGGATGCCTACGGCATTCCCGGCGTCCGTGCCCGGAGCGCCGACGCACTCGCCGTGGCGATCCGCGACGCGCAAAAGCAGCGCGGCCCGACGATCATTGACACGCCCATCGCATCGCCCGGCTCCCCGGCATGAGACGGGTGTCTAACCATCAAAGATGCCAAGAAGAGGGTATAGCACAGAGACCACAGAGGACACAGAGGGCACAGAGAAAAGAAAACAAAGGGGTCTCCCTGTGTCCTCTGCGCTCGATCTTTCTTGACGGTTCATTCCCTCGATAGTACGACAGACGCGAAAGTGCTGGCGCACATGGACTCAACCGCCTATACTCTCCCTGCGCGTGTGAACGTACAGGGAGAGGGTCGTGAGCGAGCAGAGCGTCATCGAACGTGCAGTGACGAGAGCGGAAGAGCAGTCCGGGCAATGCGCCATACAGCCACGCGTGCACCAGGATGTTGGCTGTACCGTTGCGTCCGTTAGCGTCAACGCGATTATCCCGGAGTATTGGACGGAATGGACCTATGCCGTCCCGCCGGAGATGCGCGGCACGGTGGCAAACGGTCAACTCGTCTGGGTGCCACTCCGCGAGAAGGTCGTCCTCGGCGTCGTCGTCGAACTGAGCCATCAGGAAACGACGGCAGGTATCAAGCCGATCCACGCCGTTGTCGAGCCGACCTTCTGCCTGACGCCGCGCCAATTAAATCTCGCGACATGGATCAGCGAGCGGTACTGTTGCTCGCTCTTTCATGCCGCATCGCTGATGATGCCGCCGGGGGTTGAACGGCGCGTGATCGAAACCTATCGGCTCACGACAGTCGGTCGGGCCGCCGACCCGCTGCTGCTCACGCCGACGCAGCGCCGGATCGTCGAATTGCTCGACACCCACACCGATGCCGCCGGAGCGAGCCTCACGGAACTGCGCGCGGCGCTCGGCGGCGCGCTAACTTCGGTGCTCGCCGCGCTGCGGAAGCGCGGGTTGGTCGCGATGGACGCGCGGATCAAGCAGGATCGCGCCCCGGCCCCGAAACGCCTGCCGTATGTCCGGGCAATCCTCGGCCTGGAATACGAAGCGCCGCTCACCGCGCCGAAACAACAGGCCGCGCTCGACTACCTCCGTCGCCGCGCGCGCCTCGACACGTCGCCACTACCCTATCTCCCCGCTGGCGCGGTGATGGTCACGACCTTCCGCGCCGATACGGGCCTCGGCACGCCGATTCTCAAGCGTCTTGCCGAGCGCGGCTTGGTCGAAATGGGCACGGTCGCTGCGACCGTGCCTATCGTTGAGGAGCGGAGCATTCCCGCGCCGGTACTGACAGGTGCGCAGCAAGCCGCGTGGGATCAGGTTGCGGACGCGATGCGCGACGCGACAGGCGCGACCTTTTTGCTCCACGGCGTGACCGGTAGCGGCAAGACGGAAATCTACCTACGTGCAGTTGCGGCGAGCATGCGCGCCGGCAAAGGGGCGATTGTCTGCGTGCCGGAGATCGCCCTCGCGACGCAGATGGTCAACCGGATTCTCGCGCGCTTCCCCGGCCAGGTCGCTTTGCTGCATAGCGGCCTGAAGGACGCGGCACGCTTCGCTAATTGGGAGCGGCTGCGACGGGGCGAGGCGATGATCGCCATTGGGCCGCGCTCGGCGCTCTTCGCGCCGATTGACCGGATCGGCTGCATCGTCCTCGATGAGGAGCATGACGCGGCCTACAAGCAGGACGCCCTGCCGCGCTACCATGCCCGGGATGTCGCGCGCGAGTTGGCGCGGACGTCGGGCGCGGTTTGTATCCTCGGCAGTGCGACACCCGATCTGACGACCTTTGCCGCCGCGAAGCGGGGTGACATCGGCTCCCTCTCGCTGCCGGAGCGCGTGCGGCCGACGGCGTGGAATGGCACGGAGGGCACGTTGCAATTGCCTCCGGTCGTACTCGTAGACATGCGCGAGGAGCGTCGGAACGGCAATGGCGGCGTCTTCAGCGGCGCGCTCGTTGATCTGCTCAGCCGGGCGCACGCGGCAGGCGAGCAAGCGATCCTGCTCTTGAATCGCCGCGGCATGGCGACGTTCAGCCAGTGCCGCGCGTGCGGCCATGTGCTGCTTTGCCCGCAATGCGATGTGCCGCTCGTCTACCATGCCGACCGCGAGCGGCTCCGCTGCCACCGCTGCGACTTCGAGATGCGGCCCAATACCCGCTGTCCGCGCTGCGGAAAACCCGACGTGCGTGCTTACGGCGTCGGCACGCAGCGGGTGGAGGAGGAGACGCGCCGCCTCCTGCCGGGCGCGCGCGTCGTCCGGTGGGATCAGGATAGCCTGCGCGCCGAGGGCGGCCATGAGAGCATCCTGCGCCGCCTCGAAGCGCGGGAGATTGACGTCCTCGTGGGGACGCAGATGGTGGCGAAGGGCCTCGACCTGCCGATGGTCACCGTGATTGGCGTTGTCAACGGCGACACGCAACTGCATCTACCGGATTTCCGGGCGGCGGAGCGCACCTTCCAACTGCTGACGCAAGTCGCGGGGCGGGCGGGCCGCCGGTCGCCGGGCCGGGTCGTCATTCAGACGCAATCTCTGGAGCACCCGGCCTTGATCGCGGCCCAACAGCATGACTACATCCACTTCGCGCAGAACGAACTACCGAACCGGGAACGTCTCGGCTTCCCGCCCTACCGGCAACTGGTGCGATTTGTGTACAAGCAGCGCGATGAGGCGAAAGCGCGGGCCGAAGCCGACCGCCTCGCCTTCGCATTGGCGCGCGTCGCGTATCGCAATGGTCATGACGATGTCGAATTGATCGGGCCTGCTCCCTGCTTCACCGCGAAGATTCGTGGCGAATATCTCTGGCAGGTGGTCGCCGCCGGAAAAGACCTCGCGCCCCTCCTGCGCTCCTTCCCGATCCCCTACGGCTGGACCGTTGACGTTGACCCAATGAGTGTCCTGTAGCGGGATTCCGGTAGCCGGGTGCCCTTTAGGCAGATCCAACCTGCGAAACCTTCCGGCGAGATTCATTCCGGAGAGAGACGCGGGCTGGAAAGCCCGCGCTACCGGGAAAAGTCAGTGGCGGGCGGCGTCCCGAATGACAGTCAGGGTAGCGGCTGCCGTTCGTTCCCACGAATAGGCATGGGAGCGCGCGATACCCGCTTCTGACATCGCTTGGCGTCGCGCGTCATCGGCAAGGAGGGCTTGCAGGGCGTCGGCAAGGCCACGGACATCGGTGGGGTCAACGAGGAGCGCGGCATCCCCGGCGACCTCCGGGAGGCTGCTGGTACGCGACGTGACGACGGGTGTACCGCATGCCATCGCTTCGAGGACAGGAAGGCCAAATCCCTCGTAGAGCGACGGGTAACAAAAAACGGTCGCCGCCTGATACCAGCGGGGCAGTTCATCGTCGGAAACATATCCCGTGAAGATGATACGATTGCTGAGGCCGCGCGACTGAACGAGTGGCGCGAGATCGCTGGTGAGCCAGCCCGATGCGCCAACAATCACCAGTTTGACATCTGGATTGTTGTCACTGAGGAGCGCGAATGCCTCGATCAGCCGCCGAAGATTCTTGCGCGGTTCCACTGTGCCGACAAAGAGAATGAAGCGGTCGGGGAGGGTGTTCGCGGCCTTGAACCGGGTGATGGCATCGGCGTCATCGGCGGGTCGGTACCGCTCGTCGGCGGCGTTTGGGATGACCGTCACGCGTTCCGGTCGCACGCCGAAATGATGAACGAGATCATCGCGCGTATGCGCGGAGACGGCAATGATGTGGCGCGCGCGGCGAACCGAGAGGCGCGTCATTGCCGTCAGGTACCAGCGTTTCGCGGCGTGGAATGCCTCGGGATAGGCGAGAAAGGCGAGATCATGCACCGTGACGACGGACGGCACAGGACCTGCCAGCGGCACGACATTCACCGGACAGAAGAGCACATCAAGATGCGCCTGTGTCGTGGCAACGGGCGCAACGATTTGCTCCCAAAGGATGCGACCCGGTGCCTGTCCGGTCGGCAGGCGACTCGGCACCCATCGTACACCGTCGGGAACGTATCCATCGGGCAGTGCGCCCGGACCCGCAAAGATGGTCAGCCCATCGTTGGATCGCGGCAATGTCTCCATCAAATGCCGAACAATCTGCTCCGTGTACTGGCTGATCCCCGCACGCCGATAGCCTGGTACGAACGACAGCAGATGCGCGTTCACACCGATTGAAAGCCCCGTCATCGCGCGTGCGGGATATTTGGGGCTGATGCCGTGTGCCAGAAGAACATATATCATCCGTGCTTTCGTTACCGCTGCACCGTGTATCCGCTCCGCTATTGTACATGGTCATCGTGATAGACGGGGGGCGCGTCGCGCGCTATGATGCGCAATTGTGGAGAGTATTTTGGTGGAGCACAAAATTCAGGCGTCGGAAGAACCATTGCGGCGGCGTGGTCGGCGTGTGCTCGGCATTCGCGTTGACGATGTAACGCTGCCCGAAGCGATCTCTACCATTGCCAACGCCGTCCGCGCGGGCGCGCCGTGCCATATCATTACCCTGAACCCGGAGTACGTGATGCGCGCGCGGAACGACGCGGCGTTGCGGGCGATCATCGAGGGCGCCGCGATTGTGACGGCGGACGGCGCGGGTATCACGCAGGCCGCCCGCCTGTTCCGGATGCCACTCCGCGCCCGCATCACCGGCAACGACCTGACGGATGCGGTCGCGGCGGCGGGCTTCCCGCTCTTTTTGCTCGGCGCGGCGCCCGGCGTCGCGGAGGCTGCGTCCGCCGTATTGACCGATCGGTATCCGTCCGCACAAATCGCTGGGCTTTGGTCGGGCAGCGCGGACGAATCAGCCGATCAGGCGGCACGCGAGCGGATCAATGCGTCCGGCGCGCGGGTCGTCCTCGTCGCGTACGGGATGCCGAAGCAGGATCGCTGGATTGATCGCAACCTGCCATCACTGCATGCAACGGTAGCGATCGGCGTTGGCGGGACATTCGACTATCTCGCCGGGCGGATACCACGCGCGCCGCGCTGGATGCGGGAGCGCGGGCTGGAATGGCTTTACCGGCTCGCGCGGCAACCGTCGCGCTTCCCGCGCATCGTGCGCGTCTGGCAATTTGGCGCGGTTGCGCTCGTGTCGGCACGTGCCGAACGGCGACGGGGTGGGAAATCGTGAACTCGCTCTACCGCACCTCGCCACAATTCGTCGCGCGGGCGGCATTGGTCACGGCGGTGATTGCGCTCGTGCTCGGCGTTGGCTGGGCATTTCTACCGCTCTGGTCGTTCTGGTTCGCGATCGGCGCGGCCTTCGGGATTACCGAAGCGATCGTCCGCGTCACCGGTGCGAAGCGCGGCAATACATACCAGACGATTGGCATGGTCGGTGTGCTTGCCTGTATCGTCATCTGCCGGGTGATTCTCGCAAACCGCCTGGGTATCGGCCTCAATGACATCCTGAATATCCTGACGAGCACGCGCATTGACAGCCCGGAGTCGGGCGCGCTCCTCCAACTCCTGGCGCTCGATCTGCCGAATATCGTCTATATCGCGCTGGCGTTGGCAATTCCGTACGTTCGGTTTCGCTAATGGCCGTGCGACGCGAGACGCTGCTCGACGCCTTGCCCCGTTTGCGTGGGCAGCGCGTCGCCGTCGTCGGTGACATGCTCCTCGATGAATACGTCTTCGGTTCGGTGTCGCGCGTCTCGCGTGAGGCGCCGGTGCTGGTGCTCGAACACGAGCGCGATGTGGCGCAACCGGGCGGCGGCGCCTTCCCCGCGCTCGCGGTCCGGGCGATGGGCGGGGAGTCCGTGATGATCGGCTGCGTCGGCGCGGACGCGACCGCCGCAATGCTTGTCGCCGCGCTTGATGAGGCGGGCGTTGATACGGCGGGTATCCAATCCGTGCCGGACCGCACGACGACTTGTAAGACGCGCTTTCTCGCCGAAGGATTTTTCCGCTTTCCGCAGCAGGTGGCGCGCGTGGATCGTGGCACGCGGGCAGCGCTCCCGCCAGACGTGGAGGCGCGCATTATTGCCGCGCTTGCCGCGATTCGCGCTGCCAATGCGCTCCTCGTCTCCGATTATCGGTATGGGACAATCACGCCCGCTGTCACGGCGGCGGTGCGTGTGGCGGGTGCGGCACACGGGGCGGTGACAGCGGTTGATTCCCAGGGTAGCCTCGACCCGTATCACGGGTTTACGCTCGTGCGCGATAATCGCGCCGATGCCGCGGCGTATTTGCGCGAGCCACTCGACACGGTGGCATCGGTGATTGCCGCCTTGCCCCGCTTGCGGGAGCGGTTGAACGCGACGAATGTCGTCATCTCGTTGGGCGATCAGGGCCTCGCCTATCTCGATGCAACGAACGGCAGCGGTCATATCCCCGCACACCGCGTGGATGTCTACGATGTCACGGGCGCGGGGGATACACTGATTGTCGTCTTGACGCTGGCACTCGCGGCGGGTCTCTCGCTGGAAGTCGGCGCGCATCTCGCCAACCTTGCGGCCGGCGTCGCCGTGCGCAAACTCGGAAACAGCGTCGTCACGGCGGAGGAATTGCATCACGCCATCCTCGATGCGGACGACGCGATGTTCGATCCCGATGCGCGGGGGGAGTAAGATGGGCGTCGTCCTTCCACTGGCAGACCTTGCGACGTTCGGCGAGCAGTGTCGCGCACGCGGCGCGCGGGTTGTTTTCACGAACGGACATTTCGATTTGCTCCATGTCGGCCATGTTCGCTACCTACAGGCGGCGCGTGCCTGCGGCGACGCGCTCGTTGTCGGGGTGAATGACGATGCGAGCACAACGGCGCGTAAGGGAGTGGCCCGCCCGATCATGCCCGCCGCCGAGCGTGCCGAACTCCTGGCCGCGCTCCGCTGCGTGGACGCGGTCGTCATCTTTGCCGGTCTGACTGCCGAGCAACCCATCGCGCTCCTCAAGCCGGCTATCTACGTCAAGGGCGGCGACTACGCGATCAGCGAAGAGGAGGAACGAATGGGCAAAACGCGCCTCCCCGAAGCGCCGCTCGTGCGCGCCTATGGTGGCGCAGTCGTCACCATTCCATTGGTGCGGGGACGGAGCACGACAGACATCGAGTGCGCGATCCTCCGCGCCCATGGCTGCATCGAAACGAAAGAGACGCATGGCGAAGACGATTGAGCCAGTAGACGCTGGCGAAGAAGCGGCGGCTGAGTCGGCGGGTATCGCTGCCGCGCATCACGACCGCACGACGACGGGCCGCATCGCGGGCGCGGCGCTGATCGTCATGATTGGTACGGTTTTCAGCCGGTTCGTCGCCATCCCGCGCGAGTCCCTGATCGCCAGCATGTTCGGCGATGGGGTTGTGACCGGTTCTTTCACGATCGCCGAGAATGTCCTGACGATCTTCCTCGATCTCCTGCTCTCCGGCATCGCGAGCGCGGTGCTTGTGCCGGTGCTCTCCGAATACGTCGGCGACGACCAGCGGGACCGCCTCGGCGTGCTGGTCGGCAAGTTGCTGACGCTTGTCGTCGTCGGTGGCGGCGTGATGCTGCTGCTTCTCGAACTCGGCGCGCGCGGCGTCGCGTGGGCAATGACGGGCATCGGCGGCAACCATGAGTCATACGACCGCGCCTTGATTGTCTCGCTGACGCGCGGGATTCTCCCGGCGCTGCTCCTCCTCGGTGTCGCATCCGTGCTGCAATCAACGCTGTATGCCCTCCAGCGGTTCACGATGCCGGCGTTGTCGCTCGCCGCGCGGAATGGCTCGGTCGTGCTGGCGGTGCTTGTCCTGGGGCGGTCGCTTGGCGTGCATAGCCTCGTCGTCGGTATTCTCGTTGGCGCGTTTCTGCTCGTCGCGCTGCAAATCCCCGGCTTTCGCGGCACGGGGCTGCGCATCCGGCCGTCGTTCGCGTGGCGCGATCCGGCGATTAAGCGGATCGGCCTGCTTTATCTGCCCGTCTTTCTCGGTCTCCTGCTCAACGCATGGGCGCTGATCATTGATCGCAATCTCGCGGAAACGACCGGCCAGCACGGCATCGCGGCGATGCGCTTCGCGACGCAGGTGCAGCAACTGACCGTCGGCATGGTCGTGACGGCGATCAGTATCGCCACACTGCCGCGCCTTTCCCGCGCCGCCGCCGAGATGGACGAAGACGCCTTCGGGCGCACGCTCGCGCTCGGCATGCGTCTGGTGACAACTCTCGTCCTCCCCGCGACGCTCGGACTGATCGCGCTCTCCTGGCCGCTCGTCAACCTGCTGTTCAATCATGGCAAGGCGACGACCGAAGGTGTCCACGAAATCCGTGTCGCATTGATCGGCTATGCCATCGGCTTGCCGTTCGTCGCGTGGGATCAACTGCTGCTCTTCGCCTTCTATGCCCGGAAGAATACGCGCACGCCCGTCATTGTCGGCGCGTTCTCGGTCGTCGTTCTGCTCGCCGTTTCGTTCGCGCTGATCGTGCCGTTCGGCGTGCTGGGGCTGGTGCTTGCGAACTCGGCGCAGTTCGCCTTCCATGCCGTCGTAATGTTCATGCTCGCGCGGCGGGTGAGCCCGACCTTTCAGACGCGCGACTTATGGCGGACGGCGGGGCGCGCGGGCGCGGCGGCGCTGGCGATGGCGGTGTCGGTCGTCGTCGTCACCGTCGTCGTCCGGCACCAGATCGGCGATGCGACCTTTCTGCGTCAGGTGGTGATTGTGCTCGCCGGGATTGCGGTCGGCGCGGTCGTCTATCTCGGCGGGGCATGGCTCGTCCGGCTCGATGAAGTCCGCTACTTCGGCGACATCCTCCGCGCCCGTCTCCGGCGTGGTGCGTGAGGACACAGCGAAATCGGCTCAATGCAGAGATCACAGCGACGAGTATCGCCTTTGGATGCACCGCAGAACGGGAAAATCTCCGTCCGTTCCGCGCCGGTAGGTGTATGGGGAACGGTGGAGTAGGGGGATGAGACAGGGAAATGCGAGTTCGATAGAATCTTCTTTGTCGAGAAGGAGAGACTATGAACCCGCACGCCGTATTTTGTCCCAATCCCGACTG
>JBPCPB010000388.1:0-11961 GCA_050999735.1 Thermomicrobiales bacterium
CGCCAAGAAGACACAAAGAAGAGGGAATGAAGAAAAAGAGATTCTTCTTCTCTTCTCTCGCCCTTGGCGTTCTTGCGGGCGCCCTCTGGGCAGTATTGGCGGTTCATTTCCCCTTTCCCTATCAGCGGGGAGGAGGCGCAGCATGTTGATTGCGCGGCTGGACGGGATTGGGCTGACGTATGGGACGCAGCGCGTTTTCAACGGGCTGGATGTGACGCTGAACGACGGCGAGAAGATCGGGCTGGTCGGGCCGAATGGGGCGGGCAAGTCGAGCCTGCTGCGGATTCTCGCGGGCGCAGAGACGCCGACTGAGGGCACATGCACGCTGCGCAACGGTATTCGCGTCGCTTATCTGCCGCAGGAATATGCGGAGCAGGTGTCTGCTCCGGCGATAGATGAGGTGATCGGCGGGCGGGCGGATTTGCTCGCGCTCGAAGCGGAACTCGACGCGGTGGAGGCGGCGCTGGCCGATCCGGCATGCGCGGTGGACATGGAGACGATGGTCCGCGCCCTCGAACGACAGGCGACGATCCTCGAACGATACGAGGAAGAAGGCGGCACGCGTTTCCGCAGCGATGCGCGCGATCTCCTTGTCCGCCTCGGCCTGCCACCGGAGGCACACCACCAGTCCGTTGCACTCCTCAGCGGGGGACAACGGAAGATGGTTGGCCTCGCCCGCTGCCTGCTCGCCAAGCCGGACATCCTCCTGCTCGATGAGCCGGACAACCACCTCGACCTGCCCGGCAAGACGGTGCTCGAAGGGGTGATCCGCTCCTACAGCGGCACGCTGATCCTCATCTCGCACGACCGCTATCTGCTCGATGATACCGTCGCGCAGATCGCTGAACTGGACGGCGGACGGTTGACGCTCTATCAGGGCAACTATTCCAGTTACATGACGCAGCGCGAACTCGCGTTGCTCAAGCAGCAGCAGGATTACACGTCGCAACAGAAGGAGATCAAGCGGTTGGAGGAGGCAGTCGCGCGCTTCACGCTCTGGGCGAACCTCGTGCTGGACGAGCGGCACAAGAAGCAGGCGATGAATAAGCAGCGGCAGATTGACCGGATGGAGAAGATCGAGCGGCCCGTACTGGAGCGGCGCACAATGGGCCTCCATTTCCGTTCCGGTGAGCGTGGCGGGCAAAAGGTGATCGAGGCGCGCCATCTCTCTCGCTCCTTTGACGATAGCATCGTGCTGGCGGACCTGAACTTCACGCTCTGGCGGGGCGAGCGCGTCGGCGTCGTCGGGCGCAATGGCGCGGGCAAGTCCGTCCTCGTCCAGATGCTGCTGGGACAGGATACGCCGACCGAGGGCGATGTCTGGATCGGCCCCTCAATCCGGCTCGGCCACTACGCGCAGCAGCATGATGTCCTCGATCCGACCGAGACGCCGCTCGACTGCATCCGCGTCGTCAAGCCAATGACCGTCGAGACGGCGATGGGCATCCTCGGCCGCTTCCTCTTCAACTACCGGCAGGCGACGGAGCCGATTGCGCATCTCAGCGGCGGCGAGAAGAGCCGCCTGCAACTAGCGCGCCTGATGACCGGCGGCGCGAACTGTCTGCTGCTCGATGAGCCGACGAACCATCTCGATATCGCCTCGACCGAGGTGTTGGAAGAGGCGATCAACGCCTATGACGGCACGGTGCTGACTATCTCGCACGACCGCTATTTCCTCGACCGCATCTGTAGCCGCATCTACGAGATCGAAGACGGCGACCTGACCGAGTACCCCGGCGGCTACAGCGAGTATGTGGAGCAGAAGGCGCGCAAAACGGAAAGTCCCTCACTCTCAGCCCCTTTCCCTCACGGGGCGAGGGGAGTCGGAGCGCGGAAGGTAAAAGCGCATGCACGCCGTTGAACCGTCGTTCTCCCTCTCTCCATCGCCTGACGGATTTTGTTATGCCGTAGCCTGAGAGCGATGGAGAGGGGGCAAGGGGTGAGGTACACTATATCCATGACAACGAACGCCTTTGAAAACACGACAGATGTGATGGAATCTCCGGTCGCCGCGCTACCCGTTCTGCCGACGCATGTGAACGCGGACGCGCCGGACTTCCGGGAGAATGCGGCGATCATGCGCGCGCTCGTCGTGGAATTGCGGACGCGGCTGCGGCAGGTGGCGCAGGGCGGCGGCGAGGCGGCGATCGCGCGGCACCGGGCGCGGGGCAAGATGCTGGCGCGGGAGCGGATTGACCGCCTCGTGGACCCCGGTACGCCCTTTCTCGAACTCAGCCCGCTCGCCGCGTGGGAGATGTACGAGGGCGATGCACCTGCGGCGGGGATCGTCACGGGCATCGGCGTTATCTGCGGTCAGGAAGTCATCATCGTCGCCAATGATGCGACCGTCAAGGGCGGCGCGTATTACCCGCTGACCGTCAAAAAGCATCTGCGGGCGCAGGAAATCGCCGCGCAGAACCGGCTGCCCTGCATCTACCTCGTGGATTCCGGTGGCGCGTTTCTGCCCTTGCAAGCCGATGTTTTCCCAGATCGCGACCATTTCGGGCGTATCTTCTACAATCAGGCGCAACTCTCCGCCGCCGGGATTCCGCAGATTGCCGCCGTAATGGGGTCCTGCACGGCGGGCGGCGCGTACGTCCCGGCGATGAGTGACGAGACGATCATCGTGCGCGGCACTGGCACGATCTTTCTTGGTGGCCCGCCGCTCGTCAAGGCCGCGACGGGCGAGGAAGTGACCGCCGAAGAACTCGGCGGCGCGGAAGTCCACACGACGCTCTCCGGCGTCGCCGACCACTATGCCGTCAACGACGAGCACGCGCTGGCGATCTGCCGCACCATCGTTGCCAATCTGCACAGCGAAAAACACCTGCCGTGGCCCGTCCACCCGCCGGAGCCGCCCATATATAACCCCGCCGAACTGGGTGGCATCGTGCCGAGTGACGCGCGCATGGGGTTCGATGTCCATGAAGTGATCGCGCGCATCGTGGATGGCAGCCGTTTTCAGGAGTTCAAGGCGCGCTACGGCGCGACGCTCGTCTGCGGCTTCGCGCACCTCTTCGGCTACCCGGTCGGGATCGTCGCGAACAACGGTATTCTCTTCTCGGAGAGCGCGCAGAAGGGAGCGCACTTCGTCGAGTTGTGCGCCAAGCGGAAGATTCCACTCGTTTTCTTGCAGAACATTACCGGTTTCATGGTCGGCAAGCAGTACGAGAACGCGGGCATTGCGCGCGATGGCGCGAAGATGGTAATGGCGGTCGCGAACGCGGCGGTGCCGAAATTTACGGTCGTCATTGGCGGATCATTCGGCGCGGGCAACTACGCGATGTGCGGCCGAGCGTACGAACCGCGCCAACTTTGGATGTGGCCAAACGCCCGCATCTCCGTGATGGGCGGGCAGCAGGCCGCAAGTGTCCTTCTCACGATCCGCGAAGACAACCTCCGTACCCACGGCGAAGCGATGACGCCGGACGAACGTGAGGCGTTCATGCGCCCGACGCTCGACACCTACGAGCATGAAGGCAACCCGTACTTCAGCACCGCCCGCCTCTGGGACGACGGCATCATCGCCCCGGAGGATACCCGCCTCGTCCTCGTCCTCGGCATCGCTGCCGCCCTCAACGCCCCGATCCCCGATACCACCTGGGGCATCTTCCGTATGTAGAGCGCCGGGGGTGTGACAGTTGACGGACCGCCGAGACTGCGTACACTCGTGGCGGTGGGCGCGATCATAGGAGGGGGCTGACCGATGGGCAGCAGACTGACGCGATACGCCCGCCGAGTATCTCTCCTGTTCGCCCTGCTCCTGGCGCTCGCCGCCCTCCCGGTCTCCCTCCCGCCCCCCGCCCGCGCGGCGGGGGCAGTCACCGTCGCGGCGAGCACGGCGGCACCCGACTTCCCGCAACACATCGCCTTTCACCTTGAGGCGAGCGCCCAGGGCGCGGAGATCGCGCGGGTCGCGCTGCTCTATCATCCCGTGGCGACGCCCACTGTTGAACGGATCGCGATCCCGACCGAACGCGGGTCGCACGTCGCACTCGATTACGCGCTCGACACGCAGGATCACTACCTGCCCCCGGGTATCGACGTTGAGTACCGCTGGCTGCTCGCGCTGAGCGACGGCACCGAGACGCGCACCTCGCCCGTGACCTTCCGCTACATGGATGGCCGCGAGCAATGGACGCAGGTAACCAGCGGCCCGGTGACGCTCTGGTGGGACGGCAGCGACGCGCACATCGGCCAGGACGCCGCGGACACGGCCGCCCGTACGATCAGCAGGCTCAGCGGCACCTTCCATGTGCCGGGGGATCGGCCGGTGCGCATCCTGCTCTATACAAACCAGCGCGACATGCTCGCGGGCCTGCCGCCGAACAGCGCGACCTGGCTGGGTGGCAGTTCGACCCCCGCACTCGATCTCGTTCAGGCGGTCGTTGATCCCACTGAGTCGGGGGCGGAGTCCGCACCCGCCGCACAGATCCGCCGGGTGATCCCGCACGAGGTCAGCCGACTGATCACGTACCGAGCGAGTGAGAACCCGTACAACACGCTGCCGACCTGGCTCGACGAGGGAGTGGCGACCGCCAATCAGGAAACACCGGACCTGCGCCTGCGTCCGCTCCTCTTCGACGCCGCCACGGGCGGCACGCTGATTCCTTTGCGCGCGCTCGACGCGCCGTTTCCGCTCGACCCGAACCGGGCGCTCTTGTCGTACGCGGAGAGCGAGAGCGTGGTGGGCTATATCACCAACGCCTACAAGCCGGGAACGCTCCCGGCGCTGGTGGCGGCGTTCAAGGACGGTCTATCGTACGACGAGGCGACACAGCGGGTGCTGAAGGAGGGAATTGACGCGCTGGACGCGGACTGGAAAGCGAGTCTGAACTACGGCGGCGATCAGGGCGGGATCACCGGATGACGTGACGGGCGGCGTCAGGGCCGGATAAGTACCGGGATGTTGGACTCTCCTGCATCAATGCAAGCGTGGGTGCTGGCAGGCATGGCACTGGCTCGCGCCGGGGTGTCCACCCGGAAAGGGCGGGCAATCACGGAAGCATGGTGTGGGAGAGGTTTCGCGAAGAGCCAGGAGCGCGGTCGCTGCCAATCCCAGCACGGTAGCAGACATGGATCGGCGCAGCGCACACAGATGCAGTTGCTCCGTCTCCCGATCATCCTGTGGCGCGCGCGAGGTCGCCGTCCGCGCGACGAGCCTGCCGTAGCTGCCGTGTGCGATGGCATCCCAAAATATCCGCGCTTGCGATGCCGAAAGAGGGGTTACTCTGCCTGGTTGTCTTCGAGCTCTCGGGTCAGTTGCCGGGGGATACTGCTCGTTCGATAGCGATAAGGGAAAGAAGCCCGGGTCTCTTCACGGCGTTTTGCCCATCGCTCGCGGAGCGACTGTACCTTCTGCATCAGGGAGTGCCAAAACGTTGCCATGACTCGTTGCTCCTCCCGGCGGAGATGGATGTGCCCAACGTGGCACCGTCCATATTCGCCGACTACTGTCTTTCTATGATACACCCATTGTCTCGAACGTCCGTTCTCGAAAGTGATATTCATGGCTGGACGTTATGCTGGCTCGGGATCTCAAAAAGAGCGCTCTCTTTAGGCCACGCGATTTGCTCGCCAGCCGCGGGGTGAATCGTACCGGCATATGCTTGATGCTGCCGATGAAAGGCGTGCGAAGGATGTTCCATTGCAGAAGCGCTCGCCAGTTCATGGTATAGTCGTGGAAGCACACAGGATGATGAGGAGCGATATTGCATGGCGATTCCGCACGCAGAACCACGAACGATCATCAAGAATCCACGCGTGTTGCATGCCGAGCCGATCCTCGACGGGACGCGCATCCCCGTCCGCACTGTCGTGCTGCTCATGCGGCTCTACGGGGACATAGCTGCCGTCCAGCGTGAACTGTCAATTCTCACGATTCGTGACGTCGAGGCGGCGCTGCATTATTACGACGCGCACCGTGACGAGATCGAGTATTGGATCGCGTTCGACTCCGCCGACAGCGATGGCCCCCTGTAGTGGAGGTCGTCATGAGCAAACATCCTCGGAAATCGCCGATCAGTGGGTGCGGAGTACCGCAGCCTCCGGCGTCTCAATCCGCTCCGTCTCGCGGATGTCGATTGCGCTCGTTTGGGGCACTTCGTTGACGGCGAAAGAGAAGATGTCGTTGCGAGCGTAGTGGCCGATCACGTCGAAGTCAAACTTCCCTTCAGCAATCGTGCTGCTCGCCAAGTCCGCATACAGAATACCTTCCGTGCCGTAGAGTGGCCCGGCGAGATAGTGCCCGAGCGGCGAGATGATCGCGCTGCCACCCCGACAGAGTTCTTCGGGCGCGTCCGCGAGGTCTTCCAGACCCTCCAAATCGGCGGGGTACATTGCCTTTGTGACGTACTGATTGCAGCCGAGCACGAAGCAGCGTCCTTCCAATGCGATGTGCTGCAAGGTCGCCTGCCAGGTATCGCGGGCATCCGCCGTCGGTGCGAGATAGAGTTCGACGCCCTTGCGATACATCGCCATCCGGGCGAGCGGCATGTAGTTCTCCCAGCAGATCAGCCCGCCGACTTTGCCAATCTCCGTGTCGAAGACGGGCAGCGTGCTGCCGTCGCCCTCGCCCCAGATCAGCCGCTCCCCGGCGGTCGGCTTCAGTTTACGGTGCTTGCCGAGCAGTCGCCCGTCCGGCCCGAAATACAACAGCGTGCAATAGAGCGTGCCGCCGCTTATCCGGTCCCGCTCGATCACGCCGATGGCGAGAAAGACGCCCGACTCCCGCGCTACATGGCCGAGCGCATCCGTTGCGGCGCTCGGCACCTCGACGGCGTTCGCGTTGTAGCGTGCCCAGGTGCGCCGCCCGGCATCGGTGCGCCCGCCAACGACGACGCCGAAACTCAGCCCGCGCGGGTAGGCGGGCACGAACGCCTCCGGGAAGAGGACGAGCCGCGCGCCGTTCGCCGCCGCTTCTCGCGTTAATCGGGCAACCTTCTCAATCGTCGCCTCCCGCTCCATAATGACTGGCGCGGCCTGCACCACCGCGACCCGCACATCCGTCCATCGCTCGCTCATGCCGTCCCCCTCCAGTGCATTGCGAAAAGGTTGATTGATCGTATCGTATCTGACGGGGCGTCTGTCACATGCTACGCTCATACGGCGAAGATGATGACGTCCGTGAACGTGTCGCCATCTACCTGGAAGCCATAGCAGCCGGAGCCGGGAACGATCGTGAGAGAAGGCCACTGCCGCCAGTCATCGGCATTCGGGGAGGACGCTTCGCTTGCGTTCAGTCGCATCTCCGTTTCCTGTGAATCACCGCTGTGGGTGAAAGCGAGTGCAGCGGGGCCGTCCAGTTGCCGTCCGCGCACGAGCACAGGCCCGGCATATGTTTTTCGCGCCACCCACAGCGTCTTGTAGACCCCCGGCTGCGCGTTGCCGATCCGCACATCGTTCACGATACCGATGGCATACACTGGTCCGTGTCCGGCACCCGGCGCGAAGGCACGCGGCGCGATGTCCTGCACAGGCGTCACCGGGCATGCCTGGCCTGATGCGACGGACGGAAGTTGCAGCGGGCGTCGGAGTCGCTGCCAATCGCTGGGGGGAACGGACGAAGGAGTATCCGTGGCCTGGACCGAAGAGGCGTCAGTAGTGGGGCGGGCTGTCGGTGAGGCGTCGCTTGCACCATGACAGGCAGCGAGCAGCAGACCACACGTTATCAGCCAGAGCAGACGGTGAAACCATGTCGGCATATACCCCTCCATCCGATACTGTACTGCACCGTTTCAGATTACACGATTCCACGCACATCAATCCCGGATGACGGCGTTCATTACCGCTCGATTGCCGTGAGCATGCTCTTTCGCGTCACCGTTCCGCGCCGCAAAATCTTGCCGCACGTTATCGGGCAGTCGTGGCAACGGTACGGTCAACATGCGCATCGGCCCCTGCGAGCACGTCGGATTCGTGCTCCTCCATCTCCAGCGGGACGCGCCCGGTATGGACATCCCAGGCATAGGCGATGGTGACGCGGAGGGCGGCGGCGAGGGGCAGCGACAGCAGCGCCCCCGCGAAGCCGAGCAGTTTGCCGCCGACGATCAGCGAGAGGAAGATTGCCAGCGGCGGCAGCGAGAGCGTCTCGCTGTAGATGCGCGGCACGAGGATATTATTCTCCACCCAGACATAGACAATCATCGCAACCGCGATGATGATTGCCGCCTGCACGGAAACAGTCAGCGCCGCCAGCGCCAGGGGCGCGACGATCACGAAGACGCCGATCACCGGAATGACATCACCCACCCCGGCGACCAGCGCGAGCGGCAGCGGATTCGGCACATGCAGCACGAGAAGCATGACAAACGCGAAGCCGGTGATAATCGCGGAGGTCAGCACCTGCCCGCGGATATAGCCGCCGACGACTTCCTGCAAGGTGGCGAGCATGTAGCGCGCGTGATGATGGTATTTTCGTGGCAGTTTATCGTAGAGCAGATGATCCATGCGGCGAGCATCGAGGATGAGATAGGTCGCCACGATCACGACTGTCAGCGCGGCGACAAGGAAATTCAGCGCCGCCGTACTGGCGCCGAGGACATGCTGGGCGAGATTGTCCGGCACCTGAATCTGGTCGAGTTGGCTGCTAAATTGTTTATCAAGCCCATGATCCCGCAGCAGGCTACGCAGGCGATCAGCGATACTTGGCAATGTGGAAGCGAGGTCTGTGATCTGTGTGAAGAGCGCCGGAACGACGAGAAAGGCAACCAGCGCGACACCGGCCGCGATCAGCAGCATGACCGTCAGCACGGCGACGCCGCGTGGCAGGCCGGAGTTTTCGATCCGTTCCACGATCGGTTCGAGCGCGGCAAGGAAAATAGCGCTCACCAGCAGGAGGAGCACGACATCGAAGAGCGTCGTCCAGATGATATAGACCGCCAGCACGACGAGCGCAAAGTAGAGCAGCGTCCGGAGCCGGAGATGGATCGTTACCATGCGGTTTCCTCCTCGATCACGCGACGGCATTGTATCGCACGAGTGGCAGAGACGGCGCATTGGCTACTGCATGCGCCGCTGTTCCCACGACCACCTTTGAGACGCTTGCGTCGTTCCTCGATGACATTGACAGTGGTGAGGGCGGGGCATACTATACTGACAACTGAATGAGCCGCTAGGGGTGCCGGATGAGTCCGGCTGAGAGCGAAGCCCGCCAATGCTTCGAACCCTCGGAACCTGACCTGGGTAATACCAGCGGAGGAAAGCGCGCAGAAGCCCCCAAGCCGCTGTTTGCCGACCTCCTCCGGTCCGCACAGCGGCTTTTGTATTCGCTCCCCTCTCCTTTGCGATACCTCGCAAAGGAGAGGGGCTGGGGGTGAGGTTTCCTCATGAACACGAGAACGGTCCCGAACTCTCCCCTTGCCGTGCCAGCGGGCAGGAATCCACTCGGTGTTTTGGGAGGCGGGATGCGGCGACACGGGTTGCCACTCGCCGTGCTGATCGGGCTTGTGGTTGCCTGGGAGGTGGGAGTGCGGCTCTTCCGCGTGGACCCGCACGAATTGCCCGCGCCCTCCCGCATCCTCAGCGCGTTCCGCGCGCAGGGGAATCTCTATCTGGACAATACCTGGCGTACGGTGCAGGAGACGGCGATTGGATTCGCGGTCGCCGTCCTGATCGGGCTTTTCTTCGCCTTCGTGATTGACGCGACGCCGCTCTTGCGCCGCGCGATCTACCCACTGCTGATCGGCTCGCAAACGATTCCAATCATCGCCATCGCCCCGTTGCTCATCATTCAACTTGGCTTCGGCCTCGCGCCGAAAATCGTCATCATTGTGCTGTACTGCTTCTTTCCGATTGTCGTCAGTACCGTGGACGGCCTTCGCTCCGCCGAGCCGGAGATGCTCAATCTGCTGCGGGCGATGGGGGCGAATCGCTGGCAACTGCTTCGTGTCGCCCGCATCCCCGCCGCTATGCCGAGTATCTTCAGCGGCGTGAAGATCGCTGCCACCTATGCCGTGACGGGTGCCGTCGTCAGTGAATGGCTGGGCGGCAGCAAGGGATTGGGTGTCTCGATGATCCGTGCCCAAAAGTCCTTCGCGCCGGACAAGGTCTTCGCCGCTGTCTTCATCGTCATGCTGCTGACGCTCATGCTCTTTCTCATCATTGATCTCGTGGCCCGCTGGACGATGCCGTGGTATGTCACGGCGCGAAAGGAGTACTCGGAATGACTGATTGGAATGGTACACGCGATCCTGCCCGCCTGAACCGCCGCCGCTTCCTTGCCCTCGCGAGTGGCGCAACGGTGACTGCCATCCTCGCCGCTTGCGGCGGGAGCAGTAACCCATCGGCAACCCCGGCACCGGCTGCGACAGCGACGAAATCCGCCGCTGCCGCGACGACTGCCCCGACCGCCGCGCCAACAACGGCAGCCGCGAGCGCGCCATCTGCCGTGGCGACGACCGCACCGTCGGTAGCCTCTGCGGTCGCACCGACGAGAGCGGCATCATCATCCGCCGCTGCCTCCATCGCGCCCGCCGCCTCAGTGAATGCAGCGGCGACTTCCGGCAACGCGCAGAAGGTCAGCGTCATGCTGGACTGGGTGCCGAATACGAACCATACCGGCCTCTATGTCGCGCAGGAGCGGGGATATTTCACGCAGCAGGGGCTGAATGTCGAGATTCTGCCGCTTGCCGAAGGGAGCAGCGTTGAGCAGATCGTCGGTAATGGCAAGGTGCAATTCGGCATCTCCTCCTCCGAACCGCTCGCCAAGGCGCGCTCTGAGGGTATCCCGATTGTGAGCATCGCTCCGATTATTCAGCATGACACCTCTGGATTTGCCTCCTTGAAGAAGGCGAATATCACGCGCCCGAAGGACTTTGAGGGGAAAAAGTACGGCTCGTACGGCTCCCCAACCGACAAGGCGCTGATCGGCAAACTGATGCAGACGGATGGCGGCGATGTGAGCAAAGTCGAATTCGTCGAGATCGGCGATTCGGACTTCCTGACGCTGGCCGCGAAGGGGCAGGTGGATTTCGCCTGGGTCTTCGAGGGCTGGGAAGTAATTGATGGCAGACTGCGCGGGCTGGAACTCAACTATCTGCCGCTGACGAACTACACGCAGGCGATCCCCGATTATTACACGCCGGTCTTCATCACCAACGAGGAGATGACGCAGAAAAATGGTGATATCGTCAAGAAATTCCTCGCCGCGACGAGCAAGGGATACAACGACGCGATTGCCGACCCGAAGGGTGCGGGCGACATCCTCGCTAAGGCGACGCCGGAGACGAACAAGGACTTAATCCAGCAAAGCCAGGCATATCTTGCCAAACAGTACAAGGCGGACGCGCCGAAATGGGGCGATCAGAAGGCCGCCGTCTGGCAAGCCTTCGGCGCCTTCATGACCGATGAGAAACTGCTCGCCAAGCCCTTCGACCCGGCGAAGGCATTCACGACAGCGTTCTTGCCGTAGCGAGCAATGAGCAACGAGCAATGAGCAATGAGTGGGATTCGCCGCCCCTCATTGCTCATTGCTCGTGGCTCAGTGCTTCGAGTTCCCGCAGCGCGAGCCGCTTCATATGGCCGAGCAGAGCGGCGCTACCGTTGAGTCGTTGCGGCGTGAGGACTTTGTGCAGGCCCATCTGGAAGAAGACATCGCCCGGTGTCGTCAGCACCTGCTCCGGCGTCGCGCCCTTCAGGCCGAGACCGAGAATCGCCGCGAAGCCGCGCACCGTCGGCGAGACTTCCGGCACCTCGAAGGCGTAGGCCGTCGTGCCATCGTGCATCTCCGCATGGACAAAGAGTGGCGTCGTGCATTCATGCACCGCTTCGAGTTCGTCGTGTTTGCCCTTGAGGGCGTCCGGTACTTTGGGCATCGAGGCGGAATAATCGAGCAACAGTTCGAGTTTGTCGCGCCCCTCCACACCCTGAAACATCGTGACGATCTTCTGCAATTGTGAAGGCAAGGTGGGTTGTGCGTCGGCCATTGTGTGGCTCCTTCATTCGTATCAATGACGGTAGCGT
>JBPCPB010000445.1:0-7421 GCA_050999735.1 Thermomicrobiales bacterium
TTTCCCTCCGAACCCAGCGTCTGTGTCCGCAGGTGAGCGGTCAGGTGGGTCGCAGCCTTTCCATCCTGCGACCACCGACAATTCCATTGTGAGGTACGCTCGTTAGAACTCCGGGTCGTAATCCCGGAAGTCACGTACGATGTCCGCGACTTGTTCGGCGAACGTCCCCAACGCTTTCCGACGCGACGCCGTAAGGTAGCCGAAGACGACAATCAGGACGAGCAACGCTCCCCACATCCCGGCGCCCCGACGTGTGGGATTCTCCGTGTCGGTGGCTCCGGCATCGCCGCTTCCCGGCGTCTCGTGCGTGATGATATCGAGTAATTCGGGTGCGTTCATATCCTCACTCCTGAATCGCCGGCTGGACACCATCAGCCAACTGCGCGGCGACGGCTTTACGTTGATCGCTCGTCATGGAGATCGTGAGATCGGCGAGGATGCGATTGGCGAGGTCGGTTCGCTCTTCCGGCGTCATCAACTCGATCGCTTGCGACGCGACCTCGCGGATCGCTTGCACGCGCTCCTCCGGGGTCATATTGCCGATCACTGTGTCAACAACGCTCCGCAGTAATCCCATCCGGTTCCGGCTCCTTATCCGCCGATGCGACCGCGCGCCGCGTCGCGGACGCGAGTATAGCATAGTGCGATTGCGCGCTTGTTTATTCCGCATCGGGCGTGCGAGACTAGGGTCATGACGCGCACGCTTATCCTCTCCGATATTCACGGAAATAAAGAAGCGCTCAATGCAGTCATCGCGGATGCCGGAGCGGCCGAACGCATTTGGTGCCTCGGCGACATCGTTGGCTATGGCCCGGAACCGGCGGCGTGCCTTTCGTGGGTGCGCGCGCACTGCGACATTGTCTTGTCCGGCAATCATGACTACGCGGCCTTCGAGCCGTCGGTCGTCCGTGATTTCAACCCGAACGCGGCCCGCGCGGCGGACTGGACGCGTGCGGAACTCTCGGCGGAGGAGATTGCGTATCTCCGCTCGCTGCCATCACTCACCGGAACGGCGGGCGTGACGCTCGCCCATGCAAGCCCTGCCGATCCGATCTGGACGTACATCCTGTCGGTCGTTGACGCGCGTGATGCGTTCAGCGCCTTCGATGGCGCGCTCTGCTTCGTCGGGCACACCCATGTCGCCGCCTGTTACATGGCGGTAAGTGGGGTGATCGAGCGCGTGCCGGTCGTCAATGATGAACCATTTCCCCTGACCGGCGGCCGCTTCATCATCAATCCGGGGAGCGTCGGCCAGCCGCGCGATCGCGATCCACGCGCGGCCTATCTCTGGTACGACGATGCCATACAGACTGTTGTGTGGAAGCGCGTCGCGTACGACATCGCCGCTGTGCAGGCGAAGGTTTTTGCAGCGGGTTTGCCAAATCACCTCGCGTCCCGCCTCGTCCTCGGTCAATGAGTTTGCGACCCAGCGGATGCGGGACTATACTCTCGCATGGCTTTCGACGGTCCAGGATGAGCGAGAGGGGACGTAGCGCGTGCCACAGCACTCTCAGATCCGTTTGCACCGCCAACTCGTTGTCGCGATTAACGGCGGCGCGGTTGATCCGATCATCCTCGATCTCGCCGCAACGATCAGCAAACGGGACCGTATGCATGTTGCGGTGGTCTACGTCGTTGAAGTCAGCCAGCAATTGCCGGTGGATGCCGATTTGCCCGCGGAACTGGAGCGCGGCGAGCGCGTGTTGATCGCCGCCGAGCGAACCGCCCGCGAACGGGGATTACGTGCCACCTACGATGTCCTCCAGGCGCGGTTGGTCGGCGCGGCAATCGTGGACGAAGCGGTGCAGCGCGGCGCGGACTTGATCGTTCTCGGCGCGGAACTGCGTGAGAAGTATGGCGAACCGACGTACGGTTCGACCGTGCCGTATGTCTTGAAGCACGCGATGTGCGAAGTGTGGATTTGCCGTGTGCCACTCGCCGCGCCGCCGGTGGCCCGATAGCGCGCCCGGCACACGAGAAGGGAATGGGCAACCGCTCATGCAGGAGTCACGGCCAGAGCACAACCGCACAACTGATGTCGTGATTCTCGGCTGCGGGCGCGTTGGATCGCGACTGGCAACGATGATGGATGGCGACGGCTTCCATGTGACGGTCGTTGATACGGACAGCTACGCGTTTCGTCGGTTGCCGGAGTCGTTTCGCGGGCGCACGATCCTCGGTACCGGCATTGATGAAGACGTCCTCCGGCGCGCGGGCATCGAGGGCGCGCGGACGTTTATCGCGGTCACGAATGATGACAATCCCAATATCATGGCCGCGCAGATCGCGCAGGCAGTCTTCCATGTACCGGAGGTGCTCGCGCGCGTCTATGACGTCGAGCGGGCAAGTATGTACGCCCAACTCGGCCTGAAAACGATTTGCCCCACGGCGACGATTGCGCAGATGTTCCGCGAGCAGCTCACACAACGCCCAAGCGGATCATAAGGGAGCGGAGAGATGTATATCGTGGTCGTCGGCGGCGGCAAGGTCGGCTATTACCTGACCAAGACGCTCGTGACTGAGGGATACGAGGTCCTGCTGATCGAGAAAGATGCCGCGAAAGTCCAGACGTGGAGCGAGCGCTTCGGCGCGGTTGTCTTACACGGCGATGGGTGTGAGGTCGCGA
Organism: Thermomicrobiales bacterium; assembly: GCA_050999735.1. GTDB lineage: Bacteria > Chloroflexota > Chloroflexia > Thermomicrobiales > JALYUS01 > JALYUS01. The sequence continues at coordinate 2,627 of JBPCPB010000445.1, forward strand.
TTCTCGAGAAAGCGGGTGTCGCCCGCGCGGATGTCTTGATCGCAACGACGGGTCATGACGAAGACAACCTCGTCGTCGCGCAGCTCGGGCAGCATCGTTTCAAGGTCCCGAAGGTCATCGCACGCGTCAACAACCCAAAGAATGAGGAGATCTTTCGCCGCCTCGGTGTGCTCTATACGGTCAGTCAGACCAATATCATCCTCAACCGTATCGAGGAGGAGATTCCGAATCGTCCGCTGATCCACCTCAGCACGCTGCGCCATGCCGACCTTGCGATTGTCGAGGTGGATATCGAAGGTGACGCGACGGTCGTCGGGCAGGAAATCCGCGCGGTCCGCTTTCCGCCGGACACGATTGTCGCTGCCGTCGTGCGGGACAATGTGCTGGTGATGCCACGCGGGGAAACGCGCTTCGTATCCGGCGACCGCGTCATCGCCCTGACACGCCGCGCCCACGAAGGGAAACTGCGCGACGCGCTGGTCGGAGACACGACTGCGTAGGAGCGGAATCATTCAGGTCTGTCACGACGATTTGGTCTGGAGTGATGGAGCAGGCTGCAGCCTGCTCTATCATGACCTTGTCCATCCCTATGGGAAGATGCCGAGCGCCTGCGTCGCTTCGACGACGCGCTTAGTGGCGAGGACGAGTGCGGCGGTGCGCAGACTGATCGTATGCTCCTGTGCGATCTCATACAATTCGTTGAATGCGCGCACCATGAAGACATGCAGGCGGCTGTTCACTTCGCTCTCGGACCAGGCGAAGGCCTGGAGCGCCTGCACCCACTCGAAGTACGAAACAATCACGCCGCCCGCATTCGCATAGACGTCGGGTACAACCGTGATTCCCCGGTCGCGCAGGATCGCGTCGGCTTCCGGCGTCGTCGGGCCGTTCGCGCCTTCCGCTATCAAGTTCGCGACGATCTTGTCGGCATTCTGCTCGGTGATCTGCTTTTCGAGTGCGGCGGGAATAAGGATGTCGCACGGCAACGTCAGCAACTCCGCGTTCGTCACGGCGTCCGCGTCGGGGAAGTCCGTCAGGCGACCGTTTTTTGCCGCATACTGAGTGACGGCAGCCATATCGAAGCCGCGTGGATTATAGATGCCGCCGAAGACGTCCGAAACCCCAACGACCGTCGCGCCCGCAGCGGATGCGAGCCGTGCCGCGATGGAGCCGACATTCCCGAAGCCCTGGACGACGACGCGCGATCCTTCGAGCGGCATTCCTATTCGGCGGCACGCCTCCTGAATCGCAAAGACCACCCCGCGCCCCGTCGCTTCGCTGCGCCCGACCGACCCGCCGACATTGACCGGCTTGCCCGTCACCACTCCCGGTACCGAATGCCCCGCGTTCATCGAGTACGTGTCCAGGATCCACGCCATCACTTGTGCATTCGTGTTGACGTCCGGCGCGACGATGTCTCGGTCAGGGCCGATCAGCACGCTGATTTCGGCGGCGAAGCGGCGCGTCATCCGCTCCAATTCACCCAAACTGAGTCGGGTGGGATTGACCGTAATGCCGCCTTTCGCACCGCCATACGGGATGTTGACGACGGCACACTTCCACGTCATCCACATCGAGAGCGCCTTCACTTCATCGAGGCTGACGTTCTGATGATAGCGCAAGCCGCCTTTGGCAGGACCACGCGCGATGTTGTGCTGAACGCGGTAACCGGTGAAGACCTCGATCGAGCCATCGTCCATTTTGACGGGGAAGTTGACGGTGAGTTCGCGTTTGCAGTGGGTGAGGATGGCGCGCCAGCCGTGGTCGAGGTTGAGGATGTCGGCGGCGAGGTGGAACTGACCGACGGCGATGTCGTAGAGGCTGCGTCCCGGCTCGCCGATTGAGGATTGGACGGGGGCGGTGGTGGCTGCGGGGCGCGGAGTAGTGATTGTGGTAACCATACGTGATCTGTTCCCTCCCGGTAGGTGTCTCGTACTTCATGTCAGTGACGCATATGCGGTGCCAACAGCGGCACGCGGGCTGCGTTCGCACAATTGGGCATGATGCAGCGGGGCAATGCGATCGCTCGCCGCATTGCCTCCGCTCTCAAACGATCTACGGAAAGATCCCCAATGTCTGTGTTGCATCCACGACACGGTTGACCGCAAGGACGAGCGCGGCAGTGCGCATGCTGACGGTATGTTGCTGTGCGATCTCGTACACATCGTTGAACGCGCGCACCATGATTGTTTGGAGGCGGCTGTTCACTTCGTCCTCCGACCAGGCGAAGGCTTGGAGCGCCTGCACCCACTCGAAGTACGAAACGGTGACGCCGCCGGCATTGGCAAAGATGTCCGGGAGGACGACGATCCCCTTGTCGAAGAAGATGGTATCCGCTTCCGGCGTCGTCGGACCATTGGCCGCCTCGGCGATCAGTTTGGCGGTGATCTTGTCGGCATTCTGCTCGGTGAGTTGCTTCTCCAGCGCGGCGGGGATAAGGATGTCGCACGGCAATGTCAGCAACTCCGCGTTCGTCACCGCATCCGAGCCGGGGAAGTCCGTCAGTCGGCCATGCTCGTTTTTGTAGGCCGTCGCCGCCGCGATGTCGAGGCCTTTGGCGTTATAGACACCGCCGCGTGAATCGGAAATACCGACGATCCGCGCGCCGGATGCGCTCAGAAGTCGGGCGGCAATTGATCCCGCATTGCCAAAGCCCTGGACGACGACGCGCGCTCCTTCGAGCGGTGTCCCCGTCCGTCGGCACGCTTCCTGAATCGCGAAGACCACCCCACGTCCCGTCGCCTCATTGCGTCCCACCGACCCGCCGACATTGACCGGCTTGCCGGTCACCACCCCCGGCACGCTGTGCCCCGCGTTCATCGAGTACGTGTCCAGGATCCACGCCATGATCTGTGGCGTCGTGTTGACATCAGGAGCCGGAATATCGCGGTCAGGGCCAATCAACACACTGATCTCAGCGGCAAACCGGCGCGTCATTCGTTCGAGTTCGCTGAGACTGAGTTGCTTGGGATCAACCGTGATGCCACCCTTGGCGCCACCGAAGGGGATGTTGACGACGGCACATTTCCACGTCATCCACATCGAGAGCGCCTTCACTTCATCGAGGCTGACATTCTGATGATAACGCAGACCACCCTTAGCAGGACCGCGGGCGATGTTGTGCTGGATGCGGTAGCCGGTGAAGACCTCGATGGAACCATCGTCCATCTTGACGGGGAAGTTGACGGTGAGTTCGCGTTTACAGTGGGTGAGGATGGCGCGCCAGCCATGATCGAGGTTGAGGATGTCGGCGGCGAGGTGAAACTGACCGACGGCGATGTCGTAGAGGCTGCGTCCCGGCTCGCCGATTGAGGATTGCACCGTGCCATTGGTCGCAATAGCAGTCGGTGACACCTGTGTACTGACCATCTGAGGGATCCCTCCCGATAGTGCGTGGAATCACTTCCCTCCGGTAATCACGCTCCGAACCTACCGGAGCCCGGCGTCCCTTCGTCCGCCGGGGAATGACCCAAAAATAAACCGGAAGGTCCTATCACTTCCGGTCTATCTCCATGTTATTCAGGCGCCGCGAGACGCTGTATGAGCAAATCGCGTACGATCTGATTGTTCGCCGTGCCACGGCTCATTTTCATCACCTGTCCGACGAGCGCATTGAGCGCGTTCGGATTCTTGCGATAATCCGCGACCACCTTCGGGTTGTCGGCGATCGCGCGCTCAATCAATGCCATGATTGTGCCTACATCACTTTGCTGCGCCAGGCCGCGCTCTTTCACTATCGCTTCGGCGCTCTGGTGCGTCTCGACCATCGCGGTGAAGACCTCTTTTGCCGTGCTTCGTGAGATGACGCGACCTTCGATCAAATCCATCAACCCCCGAACAGCGGTGGCTGATGGTGCATCCGCAAGGTGAATGCCACGCTCATTGGTGAGCGTGCGCCAGTCGTTCATGATGAGCGCCGCTGCCAGTGCGATACGCTTCGGGTCCGATGGATCGCCAACGATCTCCTCAAAGTAATCGCCGAGTTCCCGCGATTCGCTGAGCATCGCCGCATCACTGATGCTCAGGCCGAAGTCAGTCATGTAGCGGTGGCGGCGCGCGTCCGGCAATTCCGGGAGCGATGCTCGCGCGTCCGCGATAAAAGTATCGGAGAGGACAAGCGTCGGCAAGTCCGGTTCCGGGAAGTAACGGTAGTCGTCCGCGAATTCCTTTGTTCGCTGCGGCAGGGTGACGCCGCGCTCCTCGGACCACCCGCGCGTCTCCTGGATCAACGTACCGCCGGAGCGCAGGACATTCGCCTGCCGCTGCACTTCGTACTGGATCGCGTGATAGACGCCGCGAAACGAGTTGACGTTCTTGATCTCGACTTTCGCGCCGAATTCCGTCGTGCCGTACGGACGCAGCGAGACATTCGCGTCGCACCGCAACGCGCCTTCTTCCATATTGCCCGTGGACGCGCCGATGTAGCGCAGAATGTCCCGCAGCGTGACGAGGTATTTGCGCGCTTCTTCGGGCGAGCGCATATCCGGTTCACTGACGATTTCCAATAGCGGCACGCCCGCCCGATTGAGGTCCACGAGTGAGTAGCCCGATCCATCGGCGTGCGTGCGGTGCAATGAGCGGCCTGTATCTTCTTCCATGTGAACGCGCGTAATGCCGACACGTCGCTCACCCGCATCGGTCAGCACATTGACGAAACCGCCACGACTGATTGGCAAATCGTACGGCGAAATCTGATAGCCCTTCGGCAGGTCGGGGTAGGTGTAATTCTTCCGGTCGAATTTGCTTTCGCGTTGCACGTCACCATGTAGCGCGAGCGCGACCCGCACCGCCTGAC
>JBPCPB010000477.1:0-3043 GCA_050999735.1 Thermomicrobiales bacterium
AAACACAAAACACGGGGTGGGGTGTTTGTGGGGGTGGGCCCCGAGTAAGAAGAGAAAGGCCGACACCCCCCCCACCACCGATTAATTAGCCGATTACCTGCAATTCGCGACCAATATCGCCGAGACCTTCCGCGCCGTGCGGTGTGATGGCGAGCGTATCCTCGATCTTGACGTGGCCGACCTCGGGATGGAGGAATTCGGTTTCGAGCGAGAGGATGTGGCCGCTTTGGAGCGTCCGGCCCGCCTGATCGGGGCGGTTAATCATCGGCTGCTCGTGGGAGACCATGCCGATGCCGTGCGCGACGATCCGCCCGATCTTTGCATGGCTATTCGTGGCGAGTGCGTCTTGCGCGGCGGCGTTGACATCGCCGTAGGTCATCCCCGCGCGCAGTTGGCGGCGCACGACGCCCTGAATCTCCAAACAGGCATCGGTCAACTCCCGCCCGAGCGCCGACGGCTCACCGAGCGCGCCCATCCGGCAAATATCCGCGAGGTAATCCTGCTCCTCGCCGCCGCAATCGAGATGGAGCATCCGCCCGCGCTCCCAGCGCGTCTCGGAGGGGGCACGCAGGTAGCCGGGGCCGGCGTTCGTGAACGCCCAGAGGAAGGCCACACCCTGCGCGCCCATCTCTTTCTCAACCGTCGCGGCCAATTCGCGCGTCGGCACGCCATCGTACCCGGCGCGGAACCCGGCCTGGATCGCCGTGGCGACGCGGTCAGACACATCACGCAAGATGGCGATTTCGGCCTCCGTCTTGATCGCGCGTAGTTCGTGCAAGAGATCGGTCGCGTCCACGAAGGTCGCGCCCGGCAGCCCGCTTTGCAGCGCCGCGAGCGCGCTCGCCGGGAGAAATGGCATCTCGACGCCGATTGTGCCACTCGCCGCGCCGAGCGACCGCGCCATCATCGCGGCAGCGACGGCGGACGATGATGCGTCCCCGGCATCGAGGTTTCGCCGACCGATCCACAACGGCAGGACATCTAATCCCATCTTCTCGCCGGATGCGCCGATATAGAAAGCGTCCGTAACCCGCCCATGCGGCACGCCGACAAAGGCGAGATACTGGCTGGAACCCATCCGCTGGCCGCGCTCGTGGAAGTGGTAGATGTAGCCGCCGGTCAGGTAGCGTACATTGTGCCGCGTGCTGGCGAGCAAGAGAGCCATCCCCGCCTCGTCCATCAAATGTGCGAGGTTCGCGCTGGCGAATGGGGTCATGATTTCCTCCGGTCTCGCTGCGAGCCAACACTCGGATGCTGGGGGTCAAGCGGTACAACGCCGTAGTACTGCATGGTGTCGGTGGCTGTCAATAACCGAGTAGACGGTAGGCAGTAGACAGAACGGGATTGGATTCTACCGGCTACTGGCTACTTCCCATCATTTGTCCGTCCGTACGGCGTCGTGTACACTGCACGGGCAGTGGGGCGGTTGTGGATGAGAGTATGGGAGCGCATGCGAGTACTGGTTACCGGGGGCGCGGGATTTATTGGCAGTCATGTCGTGGAGGCATTGCTCGCGCGGGGCGACGCGGTGATCGCCCTCGACTGCTTCAGCGATTTCCTCTATTCCGCCGCCCGCAAGCAGCGTAATCTCGCGCGCGCCGCCGAACATCCGCAATTCCGCCTTCAGACCGCCGACATCACCGACGCGCCCGCGCTCCAACGGATATGCAAAGAGACGCAGCCGGAGTCGGTCATCCACCTTGCGGGGATGGCGGCGGTCGGCCCGTCGGTGGGGCAAGCAGCGCTGTACACGCGCGTCAATGTCCTCGGTTCGATCAACGTGTTCGATGCTGCAGTGGAGGCGGGCGTGCGTCATGTCGTCGTCGCCTCATCCTCGACGGTCTACGGCGACACGGGCGGCGCGGCGTTTCGTGAGGAACAGCCCCTGAAGCCGATGTCCCCGTACGGCGCGACGAAAGCGGCGGTCGAGGCAATGGCACAGAGTTACACGTCGCTGCATGATCTGCCCATTACCGCGCTTCGCTTCTTCAATGCGTACGGGCCGCGCGTCCGGCCCGATCTTGCCACCTACTGCTTCGTGGACGCCGTGCATCGCGGCATCCCGATCCAGTTGCGCGGCGACGGTTCCGTGCAGCGTGATTACACGTATATCGGTGATACCGTCTCCGGCATTCTCGCCGCACTCGATACGCCGGATAGATTCCGGGTTTTCAACTTCGGCAACGAGCATCCGATCGTGATCGGCGATCTGATTCGCGTCGTCGAGCGGATCGTCGAGCGACCGGCGATCATCGCGCGGCAGCCCGCCCTGCGCGCCGATCTGCCCGTGACGTTCGCGGACAACAGCAAGGCGCGCGCGGCGCTCGGCTACCACCCGACGACGGACATCACGAGCGGTATCGCGCGGCTCTACGATTGGTACCGCACCGAGGAAGCCGCCGGTGATTGATCCCGCAATAAAAGTAACAAAGCCTGCGAACGGTACGGGCGCGAGCACGGAGCCGTTGGATGACATCTCACTCGATGCCGTCCGCCACGATCGCGCGCCGGCGGCGATTGATCCCGCGCACAGCACGCATGGCGATGTTGCCGAGGCGGTCACGGAGGAGGATATCTCGTTCGCGCGCCGCCTTCGGCAGCCCCGGACGATTCTCTCCTTTGCCGTCGCCATCGTTATTATCGTGCTCGTCGTCATGCGCCTCAATATTAATGTCCACGAGGTGTGGCGCAATGTCCGGAGCGCGAACCCGCTCTTGCTCGTGTGCGCGTTCGCGATCTATTACCTCTCGTTCCCGATCCGTGCCCTGCGCTGGAAGATCATTCTCGGCAATGCGGGATACGACCGCACGCACGGCATCGAGACGCCGAGCGTCTTCGGGTTGACAGAGATCTTCATCCTCTCGTGGTTCGCGAACACACTGCTGCCCGCGAAACTGGGCGATGTCTACCGCGGCTACCTCTTCAAGAAGGCGACGGGCGTCTCGTTTACGCGCACCTTCGGCACGATCCTCGCCGAGCGGCTGATGGATATTCTCGGCCTCTTCAGTTTCCTCGTTGTCAGTGGTGTCATCGTTTTCGGCAA
>JBPCPB010000480.1:0-15224 GCA_050999735.1 Thermomicrobiales bacterium
TGGGGATAACCGGCTATCTGGACAATCTGATCGTCGACATCTCCCGGGAGTTCAGCGACACCGCTCACCTTGCCTCCAACTGCAAGCAGGCGCGGAACGTCTTCGCGGCACTCAATCTCAGCGAGGAGGTGTTCGTCGAGCAATACGTCTATCAGGCACGGCAGAAAACGAAGCATCAGGCAAAGGTGCGCAACAAGATGGCCTACTTCTTCGCCACGTTGCGCGAGCTGTGCGGCGGAGAAAGTGCCGACGAGGCATGATAGGTATTGACCGCTCGGTGACCATCTCGCCGCATCGCCCGCAAAGGACGTGGGCTCTCACGGCAGCCATCGCTCGATGCTCACGATGGTGTTTTCCCTTGCTCCGCGCGTTTCTTTCGTGCGAGCGCGAGCGTCGCCGCCGGGTCATTGAATGGCCCCCGCCCGGTGACCCGAATGTACGCCGCAACGTTCGGGATATCCAGTTTGGCGAGTTCCTCCCACACACTTGTGTCAGACTGGGCTTCTTTCTCCTGTGTCTTACCTGGATAGTTATCCCTGTACGGATAGTCTGGCGCATTCCGCCATGCTTGTTTGGCGCATTCCGCCAATCCAGTTTGGCGGTTTCCGCCATTCTTGTTTGCCAGGAATTCCTCCCACGCGGCGTTGAGCGTCTCCACTTCGATCAGGTAGTACAGGCGCGCCGGGACACCACGCCGTTCCTCCCGCAGCAAGGTCGCGGCCCGCAGCTGCTTGCGCGCGGTCTCCTGCTCGCGGCGACTCAGCCCTGTCTCTACCTCGATTTCCTCCTGGGTCTTATAAATCCAGCCGTCGGGGTCGCGCTGAGTGCCGGACCACTGGAAGAGGTTGGCGAGGAAGACGGTAGCGGCGACGCCACCGGTGATCGCATTGAGCGATGGATAGTAGACGACCGGTCGCCCAATACCCGTGAAGACGTCGGAGAACTTCATGCATGTCTCCTTCCTGCGCCTTGTGCACACTCAGTCACGACCTGGTTGACATATGCTTGCACTCACAGCGGCGAACCCGCTATCATCCCCCGTCGGGACTCGACATAACGTTCGTACCGCCGCGCGCGATGGCAGCGCGCATGACCGTCTGGGGATGCCGATGCCTGCGCGCGCCCGTCCACGCCTCGAATCAACCGACGACTGGCAGCAACTCCACCTGCTCACGCAGTTCCCCGAACAACTCACCTACGAGTTGATTCGCCCCGTCGTCCTCTTCGGTCACTCCCCGGCGGAACGTGCCCAGCAGACCGGTGCGGCGGCACGCACCCTCTACCGACAGGCGGCTCGCTTCGCCACGGATGGCATGGCCAGCCTCTTCGCCCCGAGGGTCGAGAAGCATCGTCGCTTACCGCCGCAGGTCCGCGAGACGATCCTCGCGCTCAAGGCCGAGCATCCCGCACTGCGCATTCATGAGATCACGACGATCTGTTGGGCGCGCTTCGGGCATCGTCCCAGCCCGCATACCGTCAAACGGATCCTCGCCGAAGGCCCCCTGCCGCCGGTGCTGGGCCGGCGCTATCCGCCCTATCACCAGATCGCCGATCCCGCCGAAGCCCGCCTCGCGATCATTCGGTTGCATATGGAGGGCTGGACGAAGAAGAACATCGCCGCCTATCTCGCGACGAGCCGTGAGACCGTGCATGCCACGCTGCATCGCTGGATCACCGAAGGCGTCGCTGGCCTGGATGACAAGTCGTCCGCCCCCCATCATCCGGCGCGCAAGACGAATCTCAAAGCGATGCTGGCGATCAAGGAGTTGCAAGAAAATCCCGAACTCGGTGCCTTCCGTGTCCACGCTGCCTTGCGCCAGATCGGCATTCATTTGAGTCCGCGCACCTGTGGCCGCATCCTCGCGTTGAACCGGAAACTCTACGGCCTGCCGGGGGCAGGGCTTGGGCAACCGGAGCGGGAGGCGAAGCCAATGCCGTTTGCGGCACAACGGCGACACCAGTACTGGAGCGTCGATATCCGCCATCTCGACGTCGCCCATGTGGGCGGCAAAGTCTATTGCATCTCCATCCTCGAGAACTTCTCGCGCGCGATCCTGGCGAGCGGGATTTTCCCGCAGCAAGACCTTGGTGCGTACTTGATGATCTTGTACGCAGCCATCCGGCAGCATGGCATTCCCGAGACCTTGATCAGCGATAGTGGCGCGGTATTCGTCACCGCGAAGCAGGCGAAGGCGATTTACGCCGCCTTAGGCATCGAGAAACGGGAGATCGAACGCGGACGGCCATGGCAAAACTACATCGAGACGATGTTCAACGTGCAGCGGCGGATGGCCGATTGGGACTTCGCCAAGGCAACGACCTGGGCGGAGTTGCTGGCGATCCACGATCAGTGGATGGTCAACTACAACTACCAGGTCCATTGGGCACATCAATACCGGGAGGATGAGTGCTCTACGCCGCGCGAGGTGCTCGGCTGGCGGCAGGGTCGACCAGTGACACCGGAGGAACTGCATCGGCTCTTCTATCGCACGCGGTTCGGGCGCTACGTTGATCGGCTCGGGTATGTGCGCTTCCGGCATTGGCGCATCTATGGCGAGCGCGGACTGGCCAAGGAGCACGCGGCGGTCTGGCTATATGGAGAGACGTTGACGCTCGAGTTCGCGGATGAACCGCTGGCACAATATCGCGTGCGGTATCAGCCGGATAAAAAGCAACTGCGAGCCGTCACGGAGCCGCGGCTGTTCGAGACATCGTTCCCATCGCCGCAGTTGTCGCTGTGGGAACTGGACGATGCGGAATGGTTGAAGGTGATCCGACGCGCGGACTATGCGCCACGACGGCCACGGCAGCGACCGCCCGTGCAGGCGAGTTTGTTTGTGTAGGCAATGGACGCCGACGTTCGCCATACCGACAGCACGTATATGTCAACCAGGTCTTGGCTTAGCCTGCTACGCGCCACGGCAATCGCGACAGGAGCCACTGACCCAAGCCGCGTTGCTTCTCTGATGACCGGCTACGATTCGCCACTGCTCCTGCAGATATGTGCCGGATAGGTCACGGCTAGGTTTGAGAGAGGCTTTGCTATGAAGCACACAGACAAGGTGTGGTTGCACATGATCTCTATCCTTACCCGATGCGGGCCGTTAGGCTATCGCCGATAGACTCGAACAATCCCACGCTTTGGATCCAGACGCAGCCAATCCCCCGTGTGAATCGCCCGCACGGGGTCCTGATTCAGCTCATGCACGAGGGCAATGGCGGCGAGCACCGCACCCTGGACCATGATTGGATTCGTCCGCGTGAAGATGAGACCCTTCGGTGCAACCCCGCGCGCTTTCATGTCAAGCAGTGCCCACGCCGTCGCCACGCCGCCCTTCGCGGTCGGGAAGACGAGGATCTTGTTCACGAGGCTCTGACCGTAGAGAACGTGGCTTTCGCGCGAGAAGATGCCCCGGCGCCGGTCAACGTCGTAGCGCGCGCTGAATCCGTCTGTCGAGACTAATGCTTCTCCTTCCACCATCTCGCCGACGCCGGGATGGCACGTGAGGATGTGGATCTGCGCATCGGACATGGTATGGTCGTCTTCCTCGCGTTGTGGTGCCATCTGCAGTTACTCCTCATCGAGCCGCCCGGTCAGCGCCGCCCGTACACAGACATCGGTGAGGCGGAAGATTGGGTTGTATCCGTAGCCCGCGATGATATTGGCGAGTTTCGCCGAGTTCGTCACGAGTGTGCGATAGCCAAACTTGAGCGCCAGCTCGCGCGCCGTGACGAGATAGAAGCAGACGCCGCTCAAGACAAGGCCGCCCGCTTCCTGCAGGATCCGCACATGCCCGAGCCGTTCCGCCGCTTCCCGGTTCTGATAGTTCGTGGTGAAGATGAGGCGGGTGTTTGGGGCGGCGCGCTTCCCAACGAAGGCGTGGGCGAGCTCCTGCAATTCGAAGACGGAGAGTTGCGGCGTGCCGAAAACCACGACGTCCACCTCCGGTTTCTCCGGCGCGAAGGAACGATAGAATGCCTTCAGACTACCCCGAGGCACCGCCACTGTTTCGCTGGGTGCCTGGCCCGCGAACGCCTCGCCGACAGTGTGCGCCTCGGGAGTGACACCGACGAGATGGAACATCGCGAGCGATCCATAACTGGCGAGGGACGCGCCGAGGTGTTTGATGTCATCGGCGGCGGGCTGCGTCTGCACACCCGTAATCACCGGCACCTGCCAATAGTCGTTTACCCGCCGCCCGATGACGCCCCCGAGTGCGCCCCAGTCCGTCATACTGTGCGGCTGGTCCTCGACCTCTACGAGCACCGTGCCGCGCCGCTGCTCGGGTCGGTGATAGCCATAGTTCGGCGTGCGCCCGGTGATGGCAGCGGCAAGCGCCACGGGACCGCCCTCGAAATTCGTCCGTGCTCCGGCAACCGCATTCGCGTAAATGACCGTGCCGGTGTCTCCCCACGCGAGATGCTCGCCAAATTGCGGTTGGACGATCGTCTGATAGTTGATGCAGGTGTTAAGCGTCATGCCATGCATCTTCTCCAGCGCGCGGGAGAGGCGCATCTCGCGCTTGTACTGCCGCGCATCCTGCCCGAGATCTTCCCAGTGTTCGAAATCCACGCTCCGTGGGTTGATCGTGGTGGGGACACGCGCGACAGCACCGAGATCGGCCATCTCCTCGACATACGCCAGTCCCGCGTCACCCATGGATTCGATCTCCGCCATCACGTGTGCGGAACTGATGGGGACGAAACGGTCCGCCTGAAAGAAGTCGCCTACGGCGCGTTGCATTTCCAGCGCCCGCCGTACAGCCTCGCCTTGTTTTCCCGCAACCATCGCCTCCTCATCGGCGGTCAATTGCATTGCCATGCCCCTTTTCTCTTATGGAACCGTGATGAAGATCGGACTGCTCCACGCCCATTCTCCGTCGGCCTGTGTCACCCAGAGCCAGTAGGCGTGCTCTCCCGCGATCGGTCGCTCGTCCCTATAGGACCATTCGACATCGAGCGGCCCGGCTTCCGCGCGCACCCAGCGCAGTTCCACCTGCCGATCCGTGCCCCCCGCATCAACGACTTCCCGCTCCGCGCCGATATCCCGGAGCGGGAACACCCTGCGGAGCGGCGGTGTATCGAAATGGATCACCGCATCCTGCCCGACTTCCATGTCGAGAATCACCCCGTCTTCATCCCCGGACGTCCGACTTTCCCAGCATACCTGGCGCGCATCCCATTCGCTGATCCCCTCGGCGGGATGTGTGAGGTTATAGGGTGCGACGGCAATGATCCGGCCGCCCTCAAGGGTGAGACCGCCATTCCAGTTCGTCACCTTGTTGCGATTCTTGCTCTCTGCCCCACTCCAGACAACCCGCATGCGGCATCGTACAGACTCTTCGTGCCATGTTGGTGGCGATGCACTCATCGCGTCGTAGTGCCAGATGACGTCCCATCCACGCCGCAGTTCGATTTGCGTCACCGGCGCTGTGCCCGTGATCCGCCCCTGGAAGTATGGTGGCGTAGCAGCGCGGTATTCGTCGCCCATCATGTGACCATCCGCGTCAATATCAACGATGATGCGTGCTCCCGTCGTTCCATAACAATGGCGCTCTTTCCATCCTTTCCACAGCGCCTCGCGGGTCAGTGTGGTGGCATAGATTGCGGTCAAGCCCCCCCAGCAGATGAGTCCGGTATTCGTCGGTGGTGATGCGCCGGGACGCCCCGTATGGTCATCCGATCCGGCGATGAAGCCGACTTTCAGCCCTCGTTCGAGCGCTTCCCGCGCGAACCAGGGGAAGCGACCATGCACCGACGCAATCTCAATTATGGGGGACTGACGCACATCATCCACGGTGTCGAGTCGCGCACGCCGACCACCGACATGGGGCACGATCAGAACATCATCGCGATCGCGCATTTCGTCCCGTAATGCGCGAACGGGATAGCGATCGGTGTCGGCATCACTGTGATCGGCGATCTGCCAATGGCTACTGCGATGAATTGGGCTCCGATCCGGATCGTCATGCAGCATGTAGACGTTGTGATCGCCGCCAGCAGAATGGTTGCCGCTCCATTCGTACGCGAGGAAGGGAATGAAGCGTCCCGGTTCATGGAATCGCTGGACGACATCACGGAGTTTCGCATAGAAATCGGTACTGATCTGGAAATCATTGCCACAGTGGGCGCCGAAGTCAACACCGGCCGAATCCCGAAGATAAGTCCAGTATGCTTCGACATCGCCGGTACCGACCGTCTCTTCGGACTGACCATGGGGATCACCCCAGAAGAGCACAGCCGGCGGCGCGTCAGTAGCCGTCCGGCAGATGCAGGGATTCGCGGTTGCGGTGAACCCGGCTGCCGTATCACGTACGCACAGCCGGTATGTACCCGGCGCGGCGAAGCGGATACCCGTTAATCGGCAGCAACCGCGATCTTCCGGCCGGAATTGGCGCGCGTCGGGCACCGCAACTTCCGGCCCCGCAGTGATGAACTCCACGGTACCGTCATAGGTCGGTGCGGGATTGCCCCAGCGATCGAGGGCGCGCACGAGCAGCCAAGTCGGTTCACCGGCGCGGACGATTGACGGCCCGACCGCTACCAGTCGTGTGGCCGTGCCCGCCACAATCGCGCGTGATGGACTCTGCGGGATCGGCCGGTAATCGCCACTCCCGAAACAGTCCACGAAGACGCGCAGATCAAAGCGGCGCTCCGGGAAGGTCTGCATGCGGAGTCCCGGCGCACCGCTGCCGCGATCGCCGAGGACCAACGTGATGGTATCGTCCGGTGCGACATGGCCGTCCACCACCATGACGATGATGCCCTGCTGCCACGGACGAATGTATGCCTGGGGGCTGAAGCGGACAGACAACCGCGCGTCGGCCGTCGTTGTTGCGCTGACGTAGTTGGCCGCTGTCGGGTTCGCCGTCTGCGGTGGTCCCCAGTCCGCGACCTGGCGTGCCGCAACGATGAGTGAACCGCCATCGTCAAGGCCATATCTGCCCGCAGTGTAGGTCAGCGTCCACGTCCCACGACTCCCCACCTCGACCGGCCCATCGGGCACGAGGGTCACTGTGCCGAGCCACGATTCTCCGTCGTCTGTAGTCATTTCCGCGCTCGCTCCGTTCGCATCAGCCACGATGGCCCTTGCATCAACCAGGAGAGCAGCCGACCTCTCCCCCTACCACTGTTCGAACAAGTCCGATAGGACGGCACCGGTCGAGTGAGCCGGGGGGCGAAGATCAAGCAAGTGGGCGACGGTCGGCGCAAGGTCAACCATCCGCATGAGTCCACGTCGTTGCCAATCGCGCTCGTATCCTACTTTGATGCCGGGTCCGGCAAGGATGAAGCAGGCCATATTCGTAAAGTAGTCCGTTTCGGACGTTGGGATCTGCGAGCCATGCAAGGCTCCGCGCCCGGGTCCCGCCGACTTCCCATCGAGCGGCGGCCCCCAACCATACCCGCGATTGAATGTGCAAACGACATCGCCGTTCTCGGTGCCCCAATACCCGATGATCTGGGCATCTTGAAGCTTGAGAGCGAGCGCGATCGGTCGTTTCCCGGTTCCCGGGTCGCGCCAGTCCAGGAGGGCATCGATAATTGCCTCCTGAACTGCGGCGTACTGCTCGGGCGGTACGATGCCCATGGGCTCCCGCCCCTGGAGGTTGATGGTGACTTCCGCTCCCCGGTCGGATTGCATGTAGGCGACAGAGCGCGACCAGTCTATCGTTCGTCCGTCGTCTTCGAACACGAGCAAGCCGCGTTCCGCGAGCAGCGTCGGGATGTCACCCCAGCGATGTGCCGGCGCCATCCCGTGGTCCGAGGTCACGCAGACGATCGTATTCTCGTCGGCCAGTTCCAGGAATTGCCCCAGAACCCTGTCCCCGACTTCGTAGATGCGTCGCTGGCACGCCATCATCCAGGCGCCGATCTTGGGATCGTACTCCGGCCCCTCTGGGTCAGCCGCGTTTACCGTGGGATGGTTAATGTGATCGAACAGGTGCCAGTGCGAGTAGTGGAGGTCCCAGCCTTGGTTGTCCATTATGTAACGGGCCGCTTTGACCAGCCACTCTCCTTGATAAAGCATGTCATCGGCGAACGTTGCCAACTCCGCTTCGCCCAAGACCGGATCAATCGAAGGCCAGTCATAGAAGGGTCCACAGGCCTCGACCAACTGCTCGTCCAGACCATCCGGCGACGCGAATCCATGTGTAGCGTACGCCTCGGTACGGCAGAGGTCGATTACCCCCTCGACCGCATCGGCGGCGAGCACACGAAAGCGCATCGCTGTCGGGGTGCGAGATTCACCAAGCACGCGGTGGTAGAACGCCGACCAAGAACCGATCGCCAAATCCGCGACATTCGTATTGCCGTCGCGTTCGGTGCAGATCGCCATCTGGCTATATGTTCGTCCATCCGCCGATGGGACGGCCAGGAGATAGACCGATTCGTACTCACCGGTCTTGAGTGGGATGGGAAGCCCGGCAGCAAGGGCATTGGCGGGTACGTTTTTCCAGTCTTCAACAGGAATCAGTCGGACGACGCTACTGCCGGGAGGGGCACCCTCCTCCGCGCGGTCGGTCGTTCGTTCGCGTGCATCGGCGGCGATTTGCTCCACGCTCGCTTTTACATCGCCGTGCGTCAAGGCGAAATAGCGCATGGGCATCGCGATTGCGAACGGGGCGTCGTGGAACCCGGGCGCGACAACATACCCGTGCTTGAGGGGATTCGGCCAGACCGCCGACGGATAGAACTGCACGAGCGTCTTCAAGTTGGCTTCGTCGGCAACGTCCCAGATCGTTTCGGTGCCATCAATGACACGCGAGTCCCAGGATTCAAGGCGCGGGGCCTCCCATGGATCGGTCTTCTTGCGGACTGTCCAGCCGCCAAGGCGATGGCTGCCTGGAGTGGTTCCCGTCACCATCGTCGCCCAGTTATTTGGCGTCCATGCCGGTAGCGCCGGCAGCAGGCGATTCGTTGAGCCGCGTGCCATGAGCCGGGAGAAGTTGGGCAAGCAACCTTCGGCGGCAAACCGCCGCAATAATGGAAGGTTCATCCCATCCATGCCAATCAACAGAAAGCGGGGGCGCGTCGCCATTCTCGTATTCTCCATTCCGATCAAACCTTCCCATACAGAACCGATGACCAAACCCGGCATCAAACCGCTTATCCGTATCGGCCTGGCGATTCCGGCCCCGCACGGATGTCGTTCAGGGATATTCGCGCCATACGTTCACCTCCGTCGCGGTAAGAGGATTTCATGCAACCCATCGGAGACGAAGTTAATCGCGATCAGCAGCACCACCAGGGCAGCACCGGGGAAGATTGCGAACCAGTCCGCTTGGCCGAAGTAATTGCGCGACTCATTGAGCATCGTGCCGAGAGACGGTTGCGGCGGTTGCACGCCCAACCCGAGGAAACTCAAGGCCGCTTCCAACAGCATTGCCTGGGACATCGCGACCGATGCCTGGACGAGGATCGGCGAGAGGCAGTTGGGCAGCACATGGCGCAGGAGAATCCGCGAGTCTGTACACCCGAGACAACGAGACGCCGTCACGTAATCCTTACTCTTCTCGACCAGTGTCTGCGCACGGACAAGCCGGGAGAAGAAGGGAACACTGATGATCCCTGCGGCGACTACGACGCTAATGATGCCCGGACCGATCGCTGCGGCGATTGCGATACCGAGAAGCGCGCCGGGGAAAGCCATGACCGTATCCCAGAGCCGCTGGGTCGTCGCCTCAAACCATCCCCCGACGTATCCAGCGAGCAGCCCTGTGCTCACACCAAGCAAGCCTCCCAGTAATACCGCCGCGATACCAACGCCGAACGAGATCCGCAAGCCGCTGATCGTCCGACTGAGGAGGTCACGGCCGAACTGGTCCGTGCCGAAGGGGAAGGCGAGAGAGGGCGGATGGAGGACCGCAGCCCGGTTCATCACCTGCGGCGGGCTTGGATCGAGCATCGGCCCGAAAACGGCGATGCCTGCCATTATCAGCGTCACGGCGATGCCGATCGTCCCCATCATGCTCTGGCGCAATCGGCGCGATAGCGTTGCCCACCTCGGACTCGCGCGAGATGCCTCACGTTGCCCGATCCTGGTTGTGGCAAGGGATCCCTTGACAGCCATCCGTTCACCCATACTTACGTTAGCCGCACCCGCGGGTCCAGCAACGCGTACATCAGATCAGTCACAAGGTTGATGATCATGAAGAGCAGAACGAAAAAGAGGAGCCCACCTTGGATCACGAGGTAGTCGCGGTTACCGATGGCATCCAACAGCAACCGCCCGATGCCCGGCCACGCAAAGACCGATTCGATGATGACCACACCACCGAGCAACCGACCGAATTGCAAGCCGAGAATCGTGACGAACGTGACCATCGAGTTGGCGAGGACATGGCGAATCTGCACCTGTCGCTCCCGAACTCCTTTCGCGCGGGCGGTGCGCACATAGTCCTCCTGGAGAACATCGAGCGTCACCGACTTCATGAAGCGGGAGAGGATGGCGGCCACCTGAAAGGAGAGTGTCACGGTGGGCAGGATCAGATGCTTAAGCGCGCCACCGAGATCTTTGCTCGGGTCGGCATACCCGGATGCTGGCAGCCAGTGAAAGCCGAGCGCCACGACAAGAATGAGGATAAGGCCGAACCAGAAGGGCGGGATCGCAAGCCCGAGCCCGTTAAGGCCGGTGACGAAGTAATCGAAGACGGACCCCTGTTTGATCGCCGCCAAGATGCCCGTCGGCACGGCAATCACGAGCGAGATTAAGATGGAGGCAAGTGCCAGTTCCAGAGTCACCGGAAGCCGCTGGAGCAACAATCGCGTCACGGTGAAGCCGTTGACGTATGATTTGCCGAGGTCACCCCGCATCACATGACCGAACCAGACGATGTATTGGACCGGTAAGGATTGGTCGAGCCCCATCGTATGGCGGACGGCGGCAACCACATCATCCGTCGCGTTCGGCCCCGCGTACACCAATGCGGCGTCGCCCGGCAGTATATGGACGATCAGGAAGATGCCCACGGACGCAAGGAGCAATACCACGAGCATCTGCATGAGTCTGCGAATGATGTAACGGCTCATCGTTGCCTCAATCCTGATCCTGTTATTGACCGATCCACATCTGATCGAGCAACGGTATGCCCTGCCGGTCGAAGGCGAAGTTCTGGACACGCTGTCGCATCGCCCAAGGCTGGGGCTGGAACCCCGCAGAGATGGTCCAGCAGTCGTCGAGGATGATCTGATCAATCTGCCGGTAGAGATCTTTGCGCTTCGCACCGTCGAGTTCCGCGTTTGCGCGGGCAATCAGGTCGGTATACTGAGGTAAGGAGAAGAGCGTCACGTTGTTCTTCGGGCGCCAGACAATGGCGCCGCCAAACAGAGTAACCGGCTCCTTATTCGCGCGTCCGTAGACATGGAACATCATGTCGAAGGTGGAGGCGTGGTCACGATCATAGAACGCGGCGGGGTCGAGGTTCTGGAGGGTTAACTGTACGCCGATCTGGGCCAGCGATGCTTGGAGGATTTGTGCCAGCGCGACGGATGTCGGCCACTGCTGGCCGCTCGTGATGGCCGCGATTTTCAGGCCGGAGCTATAGCCCGCGTCCGCGAGCAGCTGCTTTGCCTTATCGAGGTTGTAGGTGTACTGCAGCGCGAGATCGTCAAAGTACCCCGTCGAGTAGGGAGGGAACGGCAGATCCGATATCGGTGACGCGTCATAGAGAATGGTCTTTACCCACTGGGCCCGATCGGTCGCCCAGTTAATCGCCTGACGCACGCGTTTGTCGTCGAAGGGTTTCTTCGTGACATTCATGGCGATATCAACGCCGGAAACTCCGATCAGACCGGGGTCAGTCTTGATGCCTGATTGGCTCTTGAGTTGCTGGAACTGCTGAAGCGGCGGCTTCCAGACAAGGTCAACCTCGCCCGCCTTGAGGCTGGCGACAAGGCTCGCCTCGTCCGGGATGGCACGGTGGATCACCTGATCGAGATAGGGCTGACCCTGTTTCCAGTAGCCATCGAACCGCTTGAGCACGACGCGGTCACCGGGTGTGCGATCAGCCAGGATAAACGGACCACTGCCAGCAGGTTGCTTCTTGAGGTCGGTTGCGGCCGTGGAGTCAAGGACGAAAAAGGCATCGAGCGCATCGAATACCGCCACATATGGCTGATTGAAGGTGAAGGTGACAGTGTTCTTGTCGGTCGCGGTCGCACCGGTGATCGGCTGGAAGAGGTCAATCAATTGCGAGCCGGTCGCCTTGTCCTGGACGTGCTTGAGGCTGAAGAGCACGTCATCCGCCGTCATTTCCCTGCCGCTATGGAACTTGACGCCCTGGCGCAATTTCAGGGTGATGCTTTTGGCGTCCGGTGCAAGTTGCCATGACTCGGCAAGCTCCGGTTGCGGGTCCAGTTTTTCGTTATAGCGGACAAGCGTATCCGTAAAGCCGCGCATCGTCGTGAAGTTGTTTTCCACCTGATAGAACGGGTCGAACGAGTCGACGTCCGTCGTCTCCGCAATGGTTAGAGTGCCACCCTTGACCGGGTTTCCCGCTGGCTGCTGTGCCGATGTCGGCGCACTCCCGGTCCCACGCGTTGTGCTCCCCACGGAAGCGGCGGCATTCGCCGTCGAGGAGACGCCGGTGACCGGGGTGTTCCTCACGCTGGCGGTGTTTGTGGCATTATTCGAGACATTGGCATTGCCACACGCCGCCAGCAACGCCGCGCTCGCCGCAGCGCCGCTGAGTACGAGACCCGCCATGAAGCGGCGTCGGTTCAGGCCTGGTTCTGAATGAGCACTCCCATCGCCGAGTCTACTTATTCTCTCTTCGGGCCTCAGCTGCCTGTCCATCTTCACCCTCCGTTACTGTCTACCATGCCAAAGGTCTATCCCTATCACCGTGCGTAGAGCGGTCGCATTTCGCCGGAATCAGCGATACAACAGATGTTCGGCGGTATAGAAGCAATCCACGAGCACGAGTGATGCGGGACCGATGATCCGCGCGTCAACGCCGAGCGCTGATGGCATAAATTGCGTGCTTTGGGCGAGGAGGGGGAGGGAGGATGAGGTCGCAGCGCGTTGCATTGGATCGAAGACGAGATGCCTCGCACGCATAAGGCGACCGGCGAGCACGATCTGCGGCGGATTAAAGAGGTTGATGAGGTATGCAGCGGCGGCACCGATGTGCTCACCCGCGCGCGCGAGCACAGCAATCGCCGTAGGGTTGCCAGCTAAGCCTACCTCGATGAGTTCATCGAGGTAGACCTGCGTCGGCAGGTTCCTGTCGGCGTCATAGGATGCCAGGTGAACACGATGCGCCAGGGCATCCCGAACGATCGCCTGGTCCGAGATCACTGTTTCGAGGCAACCGACGTTGCCGCAGGAACACCGCGTCTGGATACCAGGAATGATGGGGCTGTGACCGATCTGACCGGCACCCCAACCTGATCCGCGCAAGAGCCGACCATCAATCACTGCGCCGGCACCAACGACACTGCCGACGTAGAGGAGTACGAGATCACCGACATCACGATCCGCGCCAAACCAGCTCTCCGCCAGACCCATGGCCTGCGCGTTATTTCCTACGAGTACCGGAAGATCGAATGCGGACTGAAACGGCCCGGCAATCGCCACGTCATGCCAATCAAGGTCAACAACAGCGATTGCGCGTCCGTCCCGCGGGTCAACGATACCGGGGAGGCCGATGCCGATACCGATGATACGGTCCTGGGGGATGGATGCACGAATGAGAAGGTCTTCGATCGCCGCGATTGCGAGTGCCACGGTCTCAGCAGGCGCAACGTCGCTCGGCCGTGGGAATTCGTGCTTGTAATGAACCGTACCTCGCGGAGAGACGAGGCCGATAGTGATCCACTCGAGGCCCATATTGACCCCGACGGCGTATACACCGTGGGGCGCAAAGTCGAGCTCGATACTGGGACGACCGATGCCAGTATTCACCGCAGCCCCAATCTCCCGGACGATCCCCTGATGAATGAGTTCGCTGATCAGTGAACTGACGGTTGCCGGCCGGAGGCCCGTCAGTTTGACTAGGTGCGAGCGCGATGTCGGGCCATGGCTGAGTAACGCACGGAGAACCGCGTGGTGATTATGTTTCCGCACGCGGGTATGATTCTGGCCCGCGTAACGCCGCCGATCATGGGCAGACAGCGCGGATTCACGCGTGGAAAGAACCTGTTCCTGTGGGCTACGATCCCGCATAATTGGGCCCATTTCTTCCCGACTTTGTTCGTTCAATAAATAAAATATACCGTGATCGCGGTTAACTGTCAAGAGCCGCGACCAAGAGAGCCGGCCCGAATACGGCGAAGCCATCCATGCCTCGCAGTCGAATGCATTCTGAATCGGAATATGCTGCAACGCCGTCCGTACCACATCACCCTTTGTGCCTCCCGTCTCCGATGCTTCTCGGATCCGTTGCGTGGCGCAAATGTAAGCCAGCAGTCCGTAGCGGAAGCGATTCAGGTACCCTCATTTCCCGCTCATTCGTTGGAATCCACCGTTGTCGCCGGTACCACCCGCAATCCGGGGACGACAAGCTACCACCGGTGTTAGCCTATATGGGCTGACACATGGGTAGTGGTACGGCGGGAGCGATAGGCGGCGGCGATTTTCTGCGTATCTTAGGGTCACCGCACGAAACGAACAAAATCGTACGCTCACGGCGGCGATGCCCGTCTCACAACAACGCGCGCAACGGAGTGTCAGGCTGGGGTGTACCCCTGATACGCCAACGTTGGTCGGTTGCTCTCCCGCGTGTTGGTCGCATTTGCAAAGGGAAGCCTGTGCTGGTGGCACTGTTTGTGCATTTGGGGTATGCATCGAGTGTACTTTGCTGTCCTTTCTTATCCTCAAGTGACTATGACGGCCTGAGGGGTCGCCCTTTTGGGGTTGGCACGAAGGTGATCCGTGTGCGGACTGGGTTCGGAGTGAAGGAAAGGCGAGAGCGATGCAATGGACAACCAGACATGATGCGCCCCCACCTCGGGAGACGGGCCAGACAGGATCGGCACGGGAGGCCATGATCCTCCACAACGGGCGACGCGACGACGAACCCGACACCCCACGGATGCGCACGGTGCGCTTCGAGATCGCCCCGCGCTCGATCCTCCTGATTCTCGCCATCATCGCGGGTATCCTGCTCATCGCGCGCCTCTGGGAGATCATCCTCATCCTGATCATTGCCCTCGTCCTCGCCGGCACCTTCAGCCCCGTCGTCAGCTGGCTCGAAGGCCACCGCGTCCCGCGTCCGCTCGCC
>JBPCPB010000004.1:0-12228 GCA_050999735.1 Thermomicrobiales bacterium
TCAGAGGTCGTCGCGTGAGGATACGGCGCGCTGGGAAGCGGGCTGCTACCCCGTGGCGCCCGCCCCCCCCCCCCCCCCTACGCAGGGTATAAAGAGCATCAATCCTCAGTCCTTCGGAAAGTCTGAACCTGCGGATCGAACGTGATGTCGGGATCGAGCGGGAAGATCGGGCGGGCGCATGCGGTGTGGCCGAGGTACGGCAGATTGGCGCTCGTCGAGCCGGGGGCGTCCACGTTGATGATGCGCGCGCACCACTCGGCATACATATGCGGCTTGCAGTGCGGTGATTTGACGACGACGCAATCGAATTGCTTTGGGTCCTGCCCGTGCGCGAAAAAGAACGAGCGGTCGTGCAGGCTGACCGGGCGGCTGCCGAGGACGAGCGTGTAGTTCGCCGCGATCACGACAGCGGTCGGCCCCGAAAATGCGTCCATCCCGTTAAATTCGGCGATGAATCTCCCGTCCGAGAGCAGATGCACCTGCCCCTCGATCATCAACGGTGGGAACCGTTCCGGGTCGAATGCACCGCCGACCTCGGTGCGCACCGGGTTGCCGACACCCGCCGCGAAGGCGGCTGCGGCGGCGCGTGGATCAATGATCGGGATAAGCGTTTTGCCCTGATAGTCCGCTTCCATCAGCGCCCGGAGAATCGCATTGCTGTCGCCGGACGCGCCCGAACTCGTCGCGTCCGCCGCATCCATCACCACGACTGTGCCGGTCGTCTCCTTCGCGATCTGGACTGCATCGGCGAGCGGCATCAGATCTTCGTGCAGTCGCTCGCGTACTGCCCAGAAATCTTCCGCGAGCGCCAACGCCTCACGCGCCGACTGTTCCGGGTCGTCGGTAATGACGATGCTGTTCGACCGCAAATCGGGCACATCGGTGAACGGGTTGCCAATGAACATCCCGGCGGAAAGGCCGCCCGGACTTGCCTCAATCTCCTGACAGCGCTCGATCAATGCGCCGAAGAGACCCGTTTCGGTGATCAATTCCTTGCCACGCACGAGCGCGGGAATTTTCACGACCGCTGTCACGGGCCGGATACCCTCATCGAGGATGCGGAGCAGGAGCCGCGCGGCGCGCGCACCCGTCTCATACATATCTACATGCGGATAGGTGTGATAGACCGTCAGGGCGTCCACATGTTCCAGGATGCGGTCAGTGAGGATGCCGTGCAGGTCGAGTGAGATAACGATGGGGATGCGCTCGCCGAGAATTGTGCGTGTTTCCGCGAGTAGGTAGCCCTCCGGGTCGCCCTCGCCCTCGGCGGACATCGCGCCGTGGAGTGAGAAGTACACGGCATCCACGGGCGGCGCGGCGCGCATCGCATCGAGGAATTCACTGGCGACGCGCTGCCAGTCCGCCGCCGCAAGCGTTCCGCCCGAGGTGATCGCCCGTGCGCCGAACGCTGGCACGAGTTCGATGTCGCTGCGGGCAGCAAAGACGCCGAGCGCGCCGCCCATTTCACTCTGCGCGCCTTGATGGACCGCAATCAGTTCGTCGCCATGCGAGAACGTAAAATCGTCGTCATGGCTCAACGCGGGATTGAACGAGGAGACTTCCTGCTTGCATTCGCCGAGCAATATCCGTATCATCGCGCACCCTCCATACCGGTCCTCGATAACCGTCAGTCCCCGACCGCTTTTTTGACGATGAGTCGCCGCGCGTCACTGCGGTACACGAAGAGCATACCAGCCGCACAGACAATGAAGCCGACGCCGAGCGCGCACGATGCCACCGTGAAGACGCTGGCGATGCCCCACCGACCGGCAATCAGCCCAAGCAGGATCGGTGCAGCCGTTCCACCCAAATTGGAGGCGGTCGAATAGACACCGACCGCCGCGCCGCGTGTTCCTCGCGTCGTATGCTCCGCGATGTACGTCTGCCCCGCGACGAGGTACGCGCCGAAGGCAAGTCCTTCCGCCGCAAGTAGGACGGTGAGCAGCACGCGCTGGCCCGTTCGGGCGATGCTGAACATCACGATCACTTCGAGGAAGAGCGCGATCAATAGGATCGGCTTGCTGCCGACGCGGCGCGAGCATGCTGTTCGGAAAGCGGCTGGCGGCGGAAACCAATGCGCGGATGGCGAACATCGTGCCGATTGCCCCTTCGGAGATACGCACATGGTCGCCGTAGATCGGAAAAAACGTGGAGATCGCGCCCGAAAAGGCGACGCCCATCAGCATGTTGCCGAAACTGACGACGAGGATGTCCCGCTGGCGGAGAATGTGCCGCATGCCGCCGAAAAATGATCCGGTGCGCGGCGCGACCTGGCGGTGTCCGCCCGGCTCGCGCAGGAAGCGCCAGGCGACCAGGCCACCCGCGAGCGCGATGATGCTTCCGGCGACGTACGCGCTGCGCGGCCCGTATCGCTCTGCCAGTTGGCTGCCGATCAGTGGCCCGGCGGTGAAACCGAGACCCATCGCCGTCGTCAGCCAGCCGTATGCCACTTCGCGCTGCCCGGTAATAGTGATGTCGCCGAGATGCGCCGAGCCAATCTGAAAGATCGCGACGGAGGCGAACGCGGTGAAGACGCGCCCGACAATGAGCAGCGCGGGCCCCTGCGCCACCGCGAAACTGGCGAGTGCGGCAGCGTAGATCACCATGCCCGCCGTGATGACGCGCGGGCGGCTGAGACGGTCTGATGCCAGCCCGATCGGGAGTGAAATCAGCAGTTGGGTGAAACTGCCAATGGTGTTGATCGTGCCGAGGAGTGCGACGGCAATGCCGAGGTCTTCCGCAAAGAGCGAAAACGTCGGCGCGACGATGCCGAAGACGACGTCCGCGAGAAAGATGACCGCGCACAGCAGCGCGATCGCCCGCCGGACGCTCTGCTGCTCATCCGTTTTGGTTGCGGTCGCTATTGGCGTCTGACGCATCAGGGATCAATCCTTGTCGTCCTGCTCTTGCGCTTTGCGGAGGGTGACGGTGCGCTCGTAGGCGGCGTAGACGGCTTTGGAGAGGACGGTGCGGAGACCGCCTTTCTCCATCTGATAGATCGCTTCCGCGCTCGTGCCGCCGGGCGAGGTGACGAGGTTGCGTAGTTCGGCGGGGTGCTTGTGCGATTGGGCGGCGAAGGCGACGGAACCGGCCATCGTCTGGATCACCAGTTGCTCCGCGAGATGACGCGAAAAGCCGAGATGGACGCCCGCATCTATCAGCGCCTCCATGACGAGGAAGATATAGGTGGGGCCGGTGCCGGAGAGGGCGGTCGCCATATCCACGAGTTTTTCGTCCTCGACGTAGTGGGCGTGGCCGAGCGCGCCGAGGGCGGCGCCAATCATCCTCCGCTGCGCGTCGGTGACCGAGGCAGTCGTCGCCCAGACGCTGACGCCCGCGCCGATCTGCGCGGGCGTGTTCGGCATCGCCCGTGCCGCCGCGCCATGCCCGCCGAGACCGTTGACAATCGTCGTCAGCGGCACGCCCGCCGCGATGGAGAGGACGACTTGTTCGGGCGCGATCACGTCCCGCAGTTCGGCGAGCACGCTGCGGATTACCTGTGGCTTGACGGTCAGGACGACGAGACCCGCGTCGCACGCCGCCGCGCGATTTGCCTCGATGGCTGCGACGCCGTACCGCGCCTGCAACTCCTCCCGCCGCCCGGCGCGCGGATGGCTGGCGGTGATTTGCTCTGGCTGGATGACGCCCCGCGCGAGCATCCCCGCGAGCATCGCCTCCGCCATCGCGCCCGCCCCGATGAATGCGACCGTTCCTATCTGTTCTGTCACCTGATTCATCCCCTCATGCATGGCGAGCGAACGTGGCGCGTATTGTAGCATTGCGATCACGCGGCGGTGGTATGCTTGCGCGCGGTCGGGTGAACGGACACAATGGGAAGGGTGAGGCGATCAGGGAGCGGAGTGGCGAGGTGCGATGAGTTTACTGCATGCGATTGTCATCAGCCTGTTGCAGGGCGCGTTTGAACTCTTTCCGGTGTCGAGCCTCGGACACAGCGTCCTTATCCCCGCGTTACTCGGCTGGGACGAGTGGAAAAAGGGCGATCCGAACAACGCCAGTTTCGTCGCCTTTGTCGTCGTGCTGCATCTCGGTACGGCGGCGGCGCTGCTGACCTTTTTCTGGCGCGACTGGCTGCGAATCATCGCGGCAGTGCTGCGCAGTATCGGCAACCGCACCCTCTCTGATGATCCCGACGAGCATTTCGGCTGGCTGATCGCTGTCGGCACGATCCCGGCGGGCATCCTCGGCTTTCTCCTGGAAACGCCGCTAAAGGACTTGTTCAGCAAGCCGATTCTGGTCTCCTGTTTCCTCGTCCTCAACGGCGTGATGATGTTGGCGGGCGAGCGGTTGCGGCGGCGACAGCGCGTGGCGGTCGCCGCAGGCGATGGGCCAGTTGCGACCGAAACACGCGGCAAGGAGATCGCCGATGTCGGTTTCAAAGAGGGGATCGGCGTCGGCACGGCACAGGCGCTCGCGCTCTTGCCCGGTTTCTCGCGCTCTGGTGCGACGATCACCGGCGGTCTGCTGGTAGGTCTGCGGCACGAAGAAGCGGCGCGCTATTCATTCATGCTGGCGACGCCGATCATCCTCGCGGCGGGCGTTTTGGAGGTGCCGAAACTCTTCAGCGCGAACGCGAATATTGGCCTCGTCCTCGCGGCGATGGGGTTCGTCATCTCCGGTATCACTGCCTATCTCGCCGTGCGCTTCCTTGTCAAATACTTCGAGACGGAACGGCTCGACCCGTTCGGGTACTACTGCATCGCCTTCGGTCTCTTTTGCCTGGCATTCTTCGGTATTCGCGCGGTGATCTAGAAAGGGGAGTATGTATGGAACAATTTTCTCGTGGTCAGCGGATGGCGGTCGTCGGGGTCGCGCTCGCCCTCGCAGTCATTTTCGCCATTCTCATTGTCTATTATTCCGCGTTCGCCCCCGCGCATCCGCGCGTCAAGCACGATGTGCTGTTCGTTGTTCTGACGCTTGGCAGCCTGCTCGTTGCCTGGTTCGCATGGCCCAACACATCGTCCATGCGCGAGCGATAGCGGGTCGGAGGGGCAAAACCACCAAGCCACCAAGAGAGGGAACGAGCACAGAGGACACGGAGAACACAGAGGACACAGAGGTAATCCATTTGTTCCTCTTCTCTGTGCTCTCTGTGCTATTTCCCTTCTTGGCGTTTTTGGCGGCTTGGCGGTTCATTTCCGGGACCGTTTATGCGTCACCGACCGAGAGCGGCAAGGTCACGGGAGTATGTTCGCGGTCGGACAACTCGACGGCGTCGAGGATTTCCTGGCAGCGCATGCCATCGGTGAAGTCGGGTGAGGGTTGGATGTCGGCGCGGATGGCGTCAATGAAATCGGTCATCACACGTTGTGGTGTGCCAAGCAAGTACGCAGGCGGTACTTTCACTGTGGCGAAGGCGTTGTAGCGCGCCTGACCACTGCCGAAACAGATGCGGATTTCGTCGCCGCCCTCGTCCCACTTCTCGATCTCATAGATCAGCGCGCCTTTCGTGCCGTAGAGTTCGATCCGCTGATGATTGTTGTGCCCGATGGCGCAACGGCTGGCGTTGATCACTCCCTCCGCGCCCCCGGCGAAGCGCGCGTGGATCGAGACCGCGTCGTCCACATCCACCGGGCCGACGCCGCCCGTTGTCAGCGGTCGTTCGGTGGTGAAGGTGCGTAAATGGCCGTCCACACTCGCGAACTCGCCAATCCACCAGCGGCAGAGGTCAATGATGTGCGAGGCGAGGTCGCCCAGTGCGCCGCTGCCCGATTCGGCGCGCGTCTGCCGCCAACTGATCGGCGTCGCCGGATCGTGCAGGCTGCCGTTGAAGTAGTTCGCGTAGACGTGGTACATCTCGCCCAGTTCGCCCCCCGCGATCAGATCGCGGATAAAGCCCGCCGCCGGTATCCAGCGGTAGCGGAAGTTCACCGCCGTCTTCCGCCCCGTTTGCACGGCGCGCTCCGTCATTCGTCGCGCACCCGCGTAATCGAGGGCGAGCGGCTTCTCGCAGAGTACATGCATCCCGGCATCGAGCGCGGCAAGCGTGATCGGCTCGTGGAAAGAGTTCGGCGTGCAGACACTGACCGCATCGAGGGGCAACTGGAGCAATTCGCGATAGTCAGTGAAGACATGCGGCACGCCGAACTGCGCGGCGGCTGCCACGGCGCTCGTTTCGACGACATCGCTGACCGCCACGACCGCCGCTACGCCCGCCGCTTCCGCTTCCTTGTACGCGGGCAGATGGCGAAGGGTCGCGATCCCGCCCGTCCCGATTACCCCAACTTTGATCCTGTCCGCCACGGTGCATGCTCCCTTTCAGTATTGGATGAGCGCGAAGATATCGTGATCGCCGAGCCGCTGTCGGCCATTGAGGAAAGTCAGTTCGATGATGAACGCGATACCGATCACGTCGCCGCCGAGTTTCTCCACCAACTCAACCGTCGCGGCGGTCGTGCCGCCCGTGGCGAGCAGATCGTCCACGATCAGGACGCGCTGACCAGGTGTCAGGGCATCCGTGTGCATCTCGATGATCGCCTCGCCGTATTCGAGTTGGTAGGCGACGTTGATCGTGGTGTACGGCAGTTTGCCGAATTTCCGGGCGATCACAAACGGAACGCCGAGCAGATAGGCGAGCGGCGCGCCGAAGACGAATCCGCGCGACTCGACCGCGACAACCGCCTCGACCTTCGCATCCCGATACTGCGCGGCGAGGGCGTCCAGCACTTTCCTGAACGCGGCGGGATTGGCGAGCAGCGGCGTAATATCCCGATACAGGACGCCGGGCTGCGGGAAATCGGGGATGTCCCGGATATACTGCTTGATATGCTCAGCACTCGTACTCATGCGCGCTCCTCCCTCTCACCCATTGCCGCCCGCCATTGTACGCGACGGACGGGGATACGATAACCGCCAAGCGCCAAAGACGCCAAGAAAGATCGACCACAGAGGGCACGGAGGACACAGAGAGCACAGAGAGATCCTTTTGATTCCTTTTCTCTGTGACCTCTGTGACCTCTGTGGTCTCTGTGGTATCTGTGTTAAATCCCTCTCCTGTCGTTCTTGGCGGCGGATATTCGCGCAGCGGTATGGGATGTTTTGGCGTACAATCGCGCGTGGAGAATGGAAGGCGATGCGCCGCGTGGGGAGGGGATGGGCAGATGCGACGAAATGGGATCGTGCTGGGGATCGCGCTCTTGTCGGCGATGCTTGGTGTCAGTGTTGCCGCCGCGAATCCGGCGATCACGGTCTCCGCGACGCGGCGGGATGCGAGCGGCGCGGTCGTCGCGCTGCTCCCTATTACCGATACGCAGGGAAACGTCGTGCCGCCGCTCGCACTGCTCGGCGAAGACGTGATTGCGAGCGGGCAGGGGTTCCCGCCCAATCAGCCGGTGCAGGCGTCGCTCGTCGCGCAAAACCAAGCCTACCCACTCGCCTATCAGGACCTGACGACCGCTGCCACGGCATCGCAGGCAGCGCCGATGACGGACGGCACGGGGGCGTTCCAGAATCTCGCCTTTGTGCTGCCAGCGTCCGGCCAAATCACAGACATGAGTGGAGAGATCTTTGTCAGTGTGGGAGCGGCGACGGCGCATGCGCCGATCGCTATTGATTCCGGTATCGCGACCGCGGCAGGGAGGGGCGACAAGATCGCTGTCAGTATCGGCGCGGCGTTCTTTGCCGTCGCAGCCATCCTAATCCTGCTCCTCGTACGCGGCCTGCCGGTCTATCCCATCGGGCAAACGACCGCGCGGCGCGTCCGGGAGACGGAGACGACGTAGCGAGTAGTGGAAGAGGGAATATGCTATGGCATTAACCGGCAAGCGAGCATTGGTGACGGGTGCGAGCAAGGGGATTGGGGCCGGCATCGCGCTCGGGTTGGCGCGTGAGGGTGCGGATGTCGCGGTGAATTACCACAGCGACGCCGCCGGTGCCGAAGCGGTGGTCGCGGCAATCCGCGCGCTCGGTAAGAACGCCGTCGCGATTGGCGCGAATGTGGCGCACGTTGCGGAGTGCCAGCGGTTGGTACGGGAGGCGGCGGACGCGCTCGGTGGTCTTGACATCCTCGTCAATAACGCCGGGATCACGCTCTGGGAAGACTTCTTCGCGACGGACGAGGCGCACTGGGACGCGACGCTCGACACGAACCTGAAGGGGACGTTCTTCTGCACGCAGGCCGCCGCCCGCATCATGCGCGAGCAGGGCTGGGGCCGCGTCGTCAATATCTCCAGCGGTGCGAGCAAATCCGCCTTCAAGAACGCGACGCCGTACAATGCCTCCAAGGGCGGCATCAACATGCTAACGGTCGGGCTGGCGGTCGAACTCGGCCCGTACGGTATCACCGTCAATGCCGTTGCCCCCGGCGCGATCCTGATCGAGCGGACGAGTCAGGAAATGCCGGATTACGCGGGGACGTTTGCCGCCGCGACACCTCTCGGCCGTGTCGGCTACCCGGACGACATTGCCGGGGCGGTCCTCTATTACTGCTCCGATGCCGCGTCGTACGTCACCGGGCAAGTCTTCTGGGTGGACGGCGGCCTCTCCCTCCGCTCCGGTCGTTTCGGCGACCAGAACGCCGCGAAGGAATAGTTGTGAGACCCAACCGTTGTTAAATCTACAACGGCAGGTAGATTGTTTTGATCTATCCCGGTAT
This sequence comes from Thermomicrobiales bacterium, assembly GCA_050999735.1. Classification (GTDB taxonomy): domain Bacteria; phylum Chloroflexota; class Chloroflexia; order Thermomicrobiales; family JALYUS01; genus JALYUS01. The sequence goes on from JBPCPB010000004.1 coordinate 8,612, forward strand.
ACTCTCTGTGCGGCGCGCATTGCCGCGTATCAGCGAGATGTGATGACCACCACGACGATGATTCCGCTCAGCATGGTTGATCTGCATGACCCAGCGCACGACGCGTTCGGACGCCGGATTAACTATCTGCGTATCAGCCTGACCGACCGCTGCAACCTCCGTTGCGTCTATTGCATGCCCGCCGAAGGTGTGCGCTGGCAGTCGAAAGAGGAGTTACTCTCGGACGACGAACTCCTCCGCGTCGTGCGGCTGGCGGCGGATGTCGGGTTTACAAAGATCCGTCTGACCGGCGGGGAGCCGACGCTGCGCCGGAACCTTCCCGACCTCGTGCGGGAGATCGCGGCGAATCCGGCAATCACCGACATCGCCATGACGACGAATGGCATTCTCCTCTCGCGCCTCGCGGAACCGCTGGCGCAGGCGGGGTTGAAGCGCATCAACGTCTCGATTGACACGCTCGACCCGGAGCGATTCAAGCAGATCACGCGCGGGGGCAGGCTCGATCTCGTCATGGAGGGCATCGCGGCGGCGGAGGCAGCGGGCCTCGCACCGATCAAACTGAATGCCGTCGTTATCCGTGGGCAAAACGACCACGAAGTCGCCGACCTCGCAGGGTTGGCGTACGAGCATCCGTGGCAGATGCGCTTCATCGAGGTGATGCCCTTCGAGGGCGTGGATGATGTCGCCTTCGATCTCCTCGTCCCGACCGCCGAAGTGATGGCGCGCATCGAGGAGCGGTGGGGCACGCTGACGCCCGACCCGACCGCCGATCCGGTGGACCCGGCCCGGCCGTTCATTTTCCCGAACGCGCGCGGCTCTGTCGGTTTCATCTCGGCGATGACGGATGCCTTCTGCGCGACGTGTAACCGCATGCGCCTTACCGCCGACGGCAAACTGCGCCTCTGCCTCCTCCGCGATAACGAAGTAGACCTGCTCGCGCTGATTCGCTCCGGCGCCGCAGATGATGATGTGCGCATGCGGCTGCGCGAGGCAGTCTGGCAGAAGCCGTGGGGCCACGGCGTTGCTACTGGCGAAGTCTCCCTGAATCGTGGCATGTCCCGCATCGGCGGATGAGCGAGTAACGAGTAGCGAGTAACGAGTAGCGGGGGGAAGAGGAAGAAGGGGGGGGTTTGTGGCTCTTTCTTTTTCGTTCGTCCCCCGCTACTCGTTACTGGTTGTTGCAAGCCATCCTGATGCGGTGCATACTGTCGGGGTACGGAGTGTCGGCGCGACGATGGCGCTCCATGCACCGCACCCCTCTGGGTCGTTTTCGGACCGTTTGATGGAAGGAGTCACCCCCATGGCGTATGAACTGCCTCCGTTGCCGTATGCGTACGATGCGCTCGCACCGACGATCAGCGAAGAGACGATGCAACTGCATCACGACAAGCACCACGCGACGTACGTGACGAACGTCAACAACGCGCTGAAGGATCAGCCCAATCTTGCGAATAAGTCGGTCGAGGCGCTCATTTCCGACCTGAACAGCGTACCGGAGAATATCCGCACGGCGGTCCGCAACAATGGCGGCGGGCACGCCAATCACACCCTTTTCTGGGACATCATGAAGCCGGGTGGCAGCAACCAGCCGACGGGCAAACTCGCCGAGGCGATCAATTCGACCTTCGGCGGCTTCGACCAGTTCAAGCAGCAGTTCGGGGCGGCCGCGACGACGCGCTTCGGCAGCGGTTGGGCGTGGCTGACGGCGAGCGGCGGCACACTGGCAATCACCAGCACCCCGAACCAGGACAGCCCGCTGATGGAAGGCAAGACGCCGCTCCTCGGTCTCGATGTCTGGGAGCACGCCTACTACGTGGACTACCGGAACCGCCGCCCGGATTACATCACTGCCTGGTGGAATGTCGTCAACTGGGACGAAGTCGGCAAGCGGTACGACGCCGCGAAGTAGGGTGCCCCTAACCCCCAGCCCCTTCCCCACCGGGGAAGGGGAGCAACATGATCGGATGCGAATGGCGGGCCGCATACCCGCCATTCGTGATTAAGGACGAACCTGTACGGCAAGATAACGAAATAAGCCGCGACGTGGCGTGCTCAGATGCGAACATGGCTGCCATGCCAACCGGTAAGTCCCACGCAAATGCAAGGGTGCTTCTCTTCCTTTTCTCGTTCCTGAGCTCGCAGTTGCGTTCCACTGTAGTGTTCCGTGCAGTACACGACCCTCCCAAAGATCGAAGTTAGAGCCCACTCTCTCGTTGTCACTTTCCAAACTCCAGTAGGTACTGTCATTTGTAAGGAAGATCGCCCAGCCAACGGCATGGGGTTGATTTGAGGTTACATGCTCCAAGCGTTCGATGTCTTTGATAAAGTCATATCTGCCAGGCGGATGCGCTGCATGCTTCCTAAGAGCGAACTGCTCATCATTTACGTTTATCGAGAGATCGCCGGTCTTATACTTCAATTCGATGGCGACTGCGGCATCATCCTGCTCAAGCCAGATATCCAGGTAAATCCGTTTATCTCCATGTGAGGGAGGACGTTCCAGACGGATTGCCGCATTTGGTAGCCGACGATGTAGTTCCCATGCACACGTATGCTGGAAGTCGGCTTCCGAGTGGAAAATGGGTCGGTCCATTGAGAGCGTCGCGAGAAGATCGGCGATGTCTATCAATCTTGTTCAACCTCTCCGGCATCGAGTTGATCTACTACAGCAACCGCCCCTGCTGTGTGACGACGGCGATGCGCTTCGCTTCGCGCTCGGCCTGGTTGATCGGCTTCAATTCGTCCCAGTTCTGGCCCGCCTTCGCCTCGACTTCGAGCGGGACGACGAGTTCAAATGCGCCGGTCATCGCCTCGGTAACGACTTCGCAGGTGCGCTCCAGTTCGCTGGCGGGCACTTCGAGCACCAGTTCGTCGTGTACTTGCAGGAGCATCTTGCCGCGCAGATTGTCGCGCCGCAGCATCGCGTCCACGCGGATCATCGCGCGCTTGACGATGTCCGCCGCCGTGCCCTGGATCGGCGCGTTCATCGCGGCGCGTTCGGCGGCCTGGCGGACCTGCGGGTTGCGCGATTGCAACTCCGGGAAATAGCGGCGGCGGCCGAGCAGCGTCGAGACGTATCCTTTTTCTAACGCCTCCTCGCGGATCGAATCGGTCAGCCGCTTCACGCCGGGGAAGCGCTCGAAGTAGATTTTGATGTAGTCGCGTGCCCGCGCCTGCGCGATGCCCGCGCTGTTCGCCAGCCCGAAGGCGCTGATGCCGTAGATGATGCCGAAGTTGACCGTCTTGGCGAGTCGCCGCGTATCCGGGTCCACCGACTCGTATGGCATGTCGAACATCTCTGCCGCCGTTGCGGTGTGGATGTCCCGCCCCTCGCGGAAGGCTTCAAGCAGCGACTCATCGCGCGAGACGTGGGCGAAGATGCGCAGTTCGATCTGCGAGTAGTCGCAGGCAAGCAGCACCGCCGGTTCACCATCGAAGATCGTCGTTTCCGGCGTATTCCCGGCGACGAAGGCATGCCGCACCTCGCGCCCAACCTCCGTGCGGATCGGGATGTTTTGCAGGTTCGGGTCGGTTGATGAGAGCCGCCCCGTCGAGGCGACGGCTTGGTTGAACGAGGGATGGACGCGCCCCGTCTCCGGGTTGATGAGCAGCGGTAG